>DOUV01000540.1:0-17935 GCA_003520455.1 Chloroflexota bacterium
GCCCGGTGAGCCGGGCGCCCTGGCGGCCCTCTGGGCGGCCATCCACCCTGTTGCCCGCGCCAACGGGGCGGTTTTCCTGAGGGTCGAGCCGAACTGGCCGGAGCCGGTGGATCTGGCAGCGCTCCGGCAGGCGAAGTTCCGCCCGGCGAGGCACCCCATCCAGCCCCAGACGACGATCCTGATCGACCTGCGACCGGCGCTCGATGAGATTCTCACTCGGATGAAGGCCAAATGGCGCTACAACATCCGCCTGGCCGAGCGCAAAGGGGTCACGGTTCGGATCGGCGGGGCCGATGATTTCGCCCTTTATTACGAGCTTATGCGCGCAACGGGCGAGCGCGACCAGTTTGGCGTTCGCCCGGCCGGCTACTACCGCGATGCCTGGGCCGCCTTCCAGCCCGACCGGAGCCGTTTCTTCATCGCCGAGTACGCCGGCCAACCGCTGGCAGCGCTCATAGCCTTCCGCGTTGGGGCGATGGCCTGGTACCTCTACGGCGCATCCTCCGGGCGCGAGCGCAACCGCATGCCCAACCATGCCTTGCAGTGGGCAGCCATTCAGTGGGCGAAAGCCGCCGGTTGCGAGCAGTACGATCTCTGGGGCATTCCGCCCGAGGTCCCTGCCGATCGTGAGCTGGCCGAGGAGTATGGTACAGGTGGGCTCTGGGGGGTCTACCGTTTCAAGCAGGGCTTCGGTGGGCGTGTGGTCAACTATCCCGGTTCCTTCGACTTCGTCTACTCCCGCCCCCTCTACTGGGCGTATCAGCAGGTCATGGCCCGCCGAGGGACGAGAGATTAGCGATTGGAGATCAACGACCCCGACCCAATGCAACAGGACGATGCAGGGGTTCAATCACCAATCTCGCAAAAAACGGAACGATGAGCGCGGCGAGGGCGCTCATCGTTCCGTTTTCGTCACTCTGCGTTGCGATTTAGAAGCCTTGTTCGGCGATGAAGGCGGCGAGATCGGCGACGCGGTTGGAGTAGCCCCATTCGTTGTCGTACCAGGAGACAACCTTGACCAGATTACCTCCAATAACCAGCGTGCTAAGGAGGTCTACAATGGACGAGCGGGGATCACCGATGAAGTCCGAGGAGACCAGCGGCTCGTCGGTGGCACCGAACACGGCTCCCAGCCAGCCCTCATCTTCGGCGGCCGCGCGGAAGGTGGCGTTCAACTCTTCGACGGTGACATCGCGCTCGAGCTCGGCGACGAAATCCACCACCGAGACGGTGGGGGTTGGCACGCGGAAGGCCATCCCATCGAATTTGCCCTCCAGATCCGGGATCACCAGAGCAACGGCCTGGGCGGCGCCAGTGCTGGTGGGGATGATGTTGATCGCGGCTGAACGCGCCCGGCGCAGATCCTTGTGAGCCAGATCCAGGATGCGCTGATCGTTGGTGTAGGAATGGATGGTGGACATCAGGCCACGCTTGATGCCGAAGTTCGTGTGCAAGATATAGGCCACAGGCGCCAGGCAGTTGGTCGTGCAGCTCGCGTTGGAGATCACCTCGTGCTTGCTCGGGTCGTACTCCTCCTGGTTGACACCCAGGCAGACTGTCAAATCCACCTCGCCGCTGGCGGGCGCGGTGATGATGACTTTCTCGGCACCGGCTTCGAGGTGTTGGGCAGCCTGGGCACGTTTGCGGAAGATACCCGTACTCTCAATGACAACATCCACGCCCAACTCCCCCCAGGGGAGCTTGCTGGGCTCCTTGATGGCATAGCTCTTGAGCCTCTCCCCATCGATGTAGATATCGCCGTCGTGGACCTCAACATCGCCGGGGAAATGGCCGTAGGTCGAGTCGTACTTCAGCAGATGGGCGTTGGTCTCGACGTCCATCAGGTCGTTGATGGCTTCGACGTCGAGTTCATCGGCGTAATTCTCGTAGATTGCTTTGTAAACCTGGCGACCAATCCGGCCAAAACCGTTGATGCCGACCTTCACTTTATCGGCCATAGAAAACCTCCTGACTTCTCGGGTGGAACGAGAAAATGCAGCCCATGCTGGCGCATTATACCGGATGTGGTGCCGCCGGCCAATCACAAATGGCAGGCAGACGTCGGTACCTCGCATCTGATCGACAGGCTCGCCGCCGGCGTAGCATGAGTGATGCCACGAGTGCCTGATCAGGCATTCAAAAGCGAGAGACTCGAAGCCAGGTGCGTCGCACCTGTTCTCCGTTTCGAGGTCGGAAGGAGGCTCGTATGTCCCATTTCAATCCAGGTTGGCTTGCTCGGAGCCCGAGCCGTCGGTACAAATCCCAGATCGAGGCCATTCTTGAAGCTGCTCTGGATGCGGTCGATCCGGTCAACGCCGTAAAGCGCCACATGCGTGTGGAGGGCGACGCGCTCGTCGTCGGCGAGCAGCGCTACGACCTGGGGGGTGGCAGTGGGTCGGGCTCCGAATCACACGGGTCGGGGCCAGGTCGACCGCGCCGCGTCTTCGTCGTCGGCGCGGGCAAAGCCAGCGGTGCGATGGCCCGTGCGGTCGAAGAGCTGTTGGGCGACCGGGTGACAGCGGGCGTGGTCAACGTCAAATACGGCTACACCGCCGAGACCCGGCGTATCGAGCTGATCGAGGCCGGGCACCCGCTGCCCGATGAGAACAGCATCGCCGGCGCGCGGCGCATGGCCGCGCTGCTCCGCACGGTGACGGCCGATGACCTGGTCATCGGCCTGATCTCGGGTGGCGGATCGGCGCTGCTGATCCTGCCGGCCGAGGGCATCACCCTCGCCGACATGGAACAATTCACGGATGTTTTGCTGCGCAGTGGGGCGACGATCAACGAGCTGAACACGGTGCGCAAGCATCTTGATCTGATCAAGGGCGGTGGTCTCGCGCGGCTGGCCTTCCCGGCCACCTTCGTCGCTCTCGTGCTGTCCGACGTGGTGGGCAATCCTCTCGATGTCATCGCCTCTGGCCCGACCGTGCCCGATACGACCACATTTGCCGAGGCCTGGGCGGTGCTGGAGCGCTACGGCATCGTAGACGACGTCCCCCGGCCAATCGCCGACCGGTTGCGGCGGGGCACCGCCGGGCAGATCCCCGACACGCCGAAGCCCGGCGATCCGCTCTTCGCGAACGTCGCCACACTGATCGTGGCCAGCAATGCGGTCGCCGCCCAGGCGGCGGTCGCCACGGCCCAAGCTCTGGGCTACCATGCGTTGCTCCTTTCAACCTACATCGAGGGCGAAGCGCGTGAGGTCGCGAAGGTGGCGGCGGCCATCGCCAAGGAAGTCGTCCACTCGGGCCGGCCGCTGGCGCCACCCGCCTGTCTCGTGGCCGGCGGCGAGACGACGGTTACGGTCCGCGGCTCGGGCAAGGGCGGCCGCAACCAGGAAGTGGCCCTGGCCGCGGCACTCGCGCTCGATGGCTGGTCGAATGTGGCTATCGTCGCCCTGGCGACTGACGGTGGCGATGGCCCAACCGATGCCGCGGGCGCTCTGGTGGACGGCACGACCGTCCAGCGCGGCCGGCTGCAGGGCCTTGAGGCCCGTGACTTCCTGGATCGCAACGACGCCTACCCATTTCTCCGCGCCGTCGGCGACCTGCTGATCACCGGGCCGACCAACACCAATGTCAACGATCTGTTATTTGTCTTTGGTTTCTCGAATGTGCCGACGGCCTCGGTGCGTTCGCCAACCGGCTGAAGCGGGCGATGAGCATTCTCCAAGGGCACTCTGGCAGTGCATCGCCCCTCGCCCGCTCGACGTTTGAGGAGCCCTGCCGCTTTGAGAGGAAACCCTTGACAAATAGGCTCCTATACGGTATGGTGTAACCGGTTACATTATCCTCTCTTCCACTATTCGTTCCTGCCGTATCACTGCTGCTGCTGCTACTACTCTCTTACGCTCCTCGTCGAGTGAAACATCCTCGCCCCGTTGAGCGACCAATTTGGCTCTGTTGATCGACCCGAGTTGGCGCGAGACGACCGCACAGCGCGCTCATCTGCGTTCTTCATCTGAGCGTCTGCTGGGGCGCATTCAGCCATGGCAGAGTGAGGATACGAATCCGCCTGGAGTATGGAAGAACCACAGATATGGTCACCATCCGCGACGTGGCACGGATTGCCGACGTGAGTATTGCCACCGTCTCGCGCGTCCTCAACGACAGTGAGGCAGTGCGTCCGGAGACACGCGAGCGCGTGTTGGACGCGATCAAAGCCTTGAATTACCAGCCGAGCTCGATTGCCCGGCGGCTCTCAATTGGGCGCAGCTTTACCATCGGAGTGATTCTGCCGTTTTTCACCCGCCCCTCGTTTGTAGAGCGTCTACGAGGGATCGAGGCGGCGTTGAGTTACAGCGAGTACGACCTGGTCGTCTACAACGTCGAGACGCCGGCCCGGCGCGATGCCCACTTTGCGGCCCTCGCCGGGGGGGGGCGCTTTGATGGGGCCATCATCATGTCCCTGGTGCCGGGCGACGAGGATGTTCGGCGTTGGAAAGCCGCGGGTGTGCCGGTGGTCCTGGTCGATGCCTTCCATCCAGCGTTGACGTGCGCGCTGGGTGACGATGTTCGCGGGGGGCGGTTGGCTGCCGAACACCTTATCTCTCAGGGGCACCGGCGCCTGGCCTTCGTGGGTGATACTCGCTACCAGCCGTTGGGCTTTACTTCGAGCCGGCACCGGCTGGAAGGGTTTCGGACAGCATTGGCCGATTGCGGGATCATCCTCAACGAGGACGATATTTTGCTGGACGAGCATGGCCGGCGCGAGGCCAGGGCCATGGCTGAGCAACTGTTGGCGCGGCCGCCACATGAGCGTCCCACCGCCGTCTTCGCCGCGAGCGATACTCAGGCGCTTGGCATCCTGGACGCGTTGCGTGGGCACGGGCTCCGCGCGCCGGACGATCTGGCGGTCATCGGTTTTGATGACATCGAGGTCGCCGAGGTCTACGATTTGACAACGGTGCGCCAACCTCTTTATGAGTCGGGTAGCCTCGGGGCGGAGCTGTTGCGGGATTTGCTGGAGCAGCCTGATCGTGAGCCTGTGAAGGTCGAGCTCCCGCTGGAGGTTGTTTCGCGAGGAACCGCGTGATTGGGGGAGATGCTCCTGATTGACGTGGGGATTTGTTTTCGAATACGAAGAGAGCCACTCGCCGTCCGCCAAGACTAAGCCGAGTAGCTCTCGTCCACTCGACCGACGAGGGAATACCCCGCCTGCGAGCGTGAGAAGTATAGCACGGATGTGCGTTATTGTCTTCTCCGCGGGTGGGAACCTTGTTGGTGGATCGTCGGTAAGGAGGTGATCGAACACACCAGCACGGAATACCCTGATGATCACAGGTCCTGCCTTTTGTATCCAACTCAACCGGAGGAGAAGACACATGCTTCGCAAGACACGAGTTATCGCTGGATTCGCGCTGCTTCTGCTACTGCTGGTAGCGTGTGGTGGCGGTGGAGGAGCGGCTCCGACTGCTGAGCCGTTGACAACAACGATCGCTGCACCGGAGGCCACCTCCGAGGCGCAGACCCCGGCAACAGGACAGGGTGCCTCGGGCGTTGCTGCGGGCACCGTCAAGCTATGGTTCCACTCCGGCCGGGGCGAGGAGCGCGACGCGCTCAACAAGATCCTCGACAATTTCCGCGCCACCAACTCAGGTGTCACTGTCGACGCGGTCGAATTGCCCGAGGGGAGCTACAACGACCAGGTTCAGGCGGCGGCCTTTGCCAACGACCTTCCCTGCCTCCTCGACTTCGATGGTCCCTTTGTCTACAACTACGCCTGGGGTGGTTTCCTGATTCCTCTTGATCAATATCTCACCCCCGAGATGAAGGACGACTTTCTGCCTTCGATCATCCAGCAGGGAACCTTCCAGGATGGCAAGCTGTACAGCCTCGGCCAGTTCGACTCGGGCCTCGCGATTTGGGCCAACAAGGAGCAGTTGGACACAGCGGGGGTTCGCATCCCTACCCTGGATAAGCCCTGGACCAAGGACGAGTTCAATCAGGCCCTGGCGTCCCTCCAGAAAGTGGACGGCATCGAAAACGCCCTCGATCTGAAGATGAACTATGGCCGGGGCGAATGGTTCACCTACGGCTTCTCACCCATCCTCCAGAGTTTTGGCGGTGACCTGATCGACCGCAGCAGCTACAAGAGCACCGATGGCGTGTTGAACGGTTCAGAGTCGGTCGCGGCGATGGAGATGGTGCAGGGGTGGTTCAAGGATGGCTACGTGAATCCGCAACCACCCGGTGATACGGCGTTTGTGGAAGGCAAGTCGGCGCTGAGCTGGGTCGGCCACTGGGTCGCCAACCAGTATATGGATGAGCTGGGTGATAACCTGCTCCTGCTCCCCATGCCCGACTTCGGCAAGGGGCCCAAGACCGGGATGGGATCGTGGAACTGGGGCATCACCAGCAACTGCTCGAATCCCGATGCGGCCTGGAAAGTCCTGAGTTTTCTTGTCGAGCCCGACCAAATTCTCGTCATGACCGACGCCAACGGTGCCGTACCGGCGCGGAAGTCGGCGCTCGCAAAGTCTAAATTGTACGGCCCCGACGGGAAGCTCAATCTCCTCGTGAAGCAGCTTGAGGGTGGCATCGCCGTGCCGCGGCCGATCACCCCGGCCTACCCAGCCATCACCAGCGCGTTCCAGGAGGCCTTCGACAACATCAAGAATGGGGCTGACGTCAAATCTGAACTGGACAAGGCCGTCAAGAAGATCGACCAGGACATCGAGGACAATCAGGGCTACCCAATTAAATAGCCGGTTTACGAAGCGCCGGATCCCAGACAGACGGATGGGATCCGGCGTCGTCTCCTCACCTTCACACAAGGAGGTACCTTATGGCAGTTACCCCCTCGGCTGAAACGGTGAGCCGAACTGTGAGGACAGTATCCCGAGAGCGGAGCGAGCAGTTGACGGCCTGGCTGTTCATGGCCCCGGCGGTCATCTTGCTGCTTATCTTCCTCATCACTCCCTTCCTCATGGCCTTTGGCCTGTCGTTTACCGACCAGCGGCTGATTCCCAATCCCAGGATACCCACCCAGTTCGTGGGAATGCGCAACTTTGTGCGCATGCTCCAAGATGCAACCTTCTTACGAGGACTTCTCAACAACTTTCTCTTTGCCGTGATCGTCGTTCCCGTCCAGACGACCCTGGCACTGTTGCTCGCGATTCTCGTCAACCAAAGGATCCGGTCTGTGAACCTCTTTCGGACCATGTATTTCGTGCCGGTTGTCGTGCCGATGGTCGTCGTGGCCGTCATCTGGACCTTCCTCTACAACCCAGGAGCGGGGACCATCAACGCCTTCATCCAGGCGATCTCGGGGGGCCGGTTCGGTCCCTATGACTGGCTCGGCAGCACCACCCTGGCCTTCCCCGCCATCATGGTGCTCTCGATCTGGCAGGGCGTGGGCTTTCAGATGGTGATCTACCTCGCCGGCCTCCAAGAGATCAACGCGGAGGTATACGAGGCCTCGGCGATCGATGGCGTCAACAAGTTTCAAGAGTTCTTCTACATTACGGTCCCTATGCTGCGGAACACGACGATCTTTGTCGTTATCTCCACCACGATCCTGGCCTTCAAACTCTTTACTCAGGTAGATGTGATGACCAGCGGCGGCCCGCAGGACGCCACCATGACGACGGTGTTGCACGTCGTGAACCAGGGCTTCCGTGAACTGCGGGTCGGTTACGCCTCAGCCCTCACGATCACGTTCTTCCTGATCGTGCTGGCCATCTCGCTGGTACAGCGGGTGTTCCTGCAGGAAGAAAGGGCGGTGCAATAATGAGCGCGCAGACCCCCACTCTTGACAGCCCGCGGCCGGTGTATAGCACCGGCTACGTTGCCAGGAAGATGCTGCGGCTGCTGTTGAACTATATCGGGATGATCATCCTGGCGCTCTTCTTCATCTTCCCGATCGTTTTCATGCTGGTGACGTCCATCAAGACCGACGAGAATCAGATCCTGCACGACGTCAGTGGACTGACAGCCTTTGTGCCTTACGGCCCGCTCGGCGTGGAGAACTTCAAGAACGTCTTCGAGCGGATGAACTTCGGCCGCTTCATGTTCAACTCCGTGTTGATCGTGGGGACGATGGTTCTTGTGGGGCTATTTGTCAACAGCCTGGCGGCCTACGCGCTCGCCCGCATGCGTTGGAAGGGCCGGGCCCTGGTCGTCGCGATCGTCGTTGCGCTGATCATCATCCCATTTGAAGCCGTTGCGATCCCGTTGCTGTTGTTGGTCAACCGCTTCGGCTGGCTGGATACCTACCACGTCCAGATCATTCCCTTTATTGCCGACGCGTTCTCGATCTTCCTCTTCTACCAGTTCTTTATCGGCCTGCCGAAGGATCTGGAGGAGGCGGCCCTGGTGGATGGCGCCGGCCGGCTGCGCATCTACTGGAACATCATCGTGCCCCTCTCGCGGCCGGTGTTCGCGACGGTGGCGATTCTGCAGTTTTTGTTCCACTGGGGCGACTACATGTGGCCGCTGATGGTCACGCGCGGCGAGTCGGTCAGGCCGCTCATGATCGGGATGCAGCAGTTCTTTGGCCAGTACCCACGTCTGTGGGGCGACATCATGGCCTTCGCGGCGATGATCACGATTCCGGTCCTGGTCGTCTTCTTGCTCTTCCAGAGATGGTTCGTGCAGAGCGTGGCCAGTGCCGGGGTGAAGGGCGGCTAAACGCGCCAGGCCACCGAGAGTTTGCCGCTGCTATCGATCTCGACGGGGAGAGGGTCGTTCAGCTCGCCGATGAAGGCGCCCTCGGGGGTGGAGTGGCGCCAGGTGAGGAAGTACCAGGCGTCATCCGGACCCCTGACCAGCTTGCCGGCGTACAGTGAGCCCACTAGATCGCCGACTAGAAACTCGTCAGCGGCGAAGCGGAAGGGGCCGAGCGGATCGTCGGCAATCAGGTAGTGGGTGCCGCTCACCGGCTCCAGGCCGGTGCGCCGGCGGCGCCGGGCCGAGTGAACGGACGCCTGGGCGCAAAAGAGCAGGTAGGAGTGGTCGTGGATGGTGACCAACTGGGGCACTTCCAGATGGCCAAAGTCGCCCGGTTCGGTCACGGGCGGGAGGACCTCCCACTGAATCAGGTCGTCGGACCGGGCGTGGCCGATCACGCCGCGGCCGTCAGCAGGTCCATGGTTGGCGCGGGCTGTGATGAAGGCGTGAAATGTGCTGGTTTCAGGGTGCTGAAACACCCACGGGTCCCGCCAGGCCTGGTCGTGCCACAGGTTCAGATCGAGCAACTCGTACCAGCGCGCGTCGGCACTGATGAGGGGATTGGCCGGGTGTTTATGCCAGTGAATCAGGTCGGTGGAGGTGGCCAGGCCGATTCGCTGGACCAATCCGCGCTCGGCCCGGCAGGTCCCAGTGTAAAAGAGATACCAGAGATGGTCGTGCTGGAGCACACTGCCCGTCCAGGTGGTGTAGTCGTCCCAGGCCCCGGCCGGAGCGGGGTGCAGGGCGTCGGGCAGCACCTGCCAGGTGCGCAGGTCGGGAGAGACGGCGTGGCCGATGGAGACGTGCCAGTGGCGCAACTCTGCCTGCGCGAGCGTGCGGGGCGCTTGCAGGTAAAAGATATGATAGTCCGGACCGTTGCAGGCCAACCAGAAGTCCCACAGCCAGTTGTCAGGTAGTTGTAACGCCATGAATCACACCTCTCTCCTAAACAGGCAGGGCCAGTGCAACTGTAGACCATGGGCGTGGTGAAGCCGATAGCCGGTGTTTCAGGTACCACGGGAGAGAGGAAAGTGCGCCACGAAGCGTCGAGAAGCGCCTCGCCGGCCTTGATCGTAATGGAGGGAGAGGGCGGGTGATCATTCCAGAAGGAGATCTAGACGTTCTCGCGATTGGCGAGACATTGGTCGATTTCATCTCCGTCGAGGAGACCGACTCCCTGCGCGATGCGTACACCTTCCATAAGTACCTGGGTGGCTCACCGGCCAACATCACTGTCTACGTGGCCAGGCTCGGGGGCGCCGCCGCCATCGTCTCGAAAACCGGCATCGGGGCCTTCGGCCAATTTCTCAAGGCGGAGTTGCGGCGCGCGGGCGTCAGTACCGACTACCTGATCATGGACCACCTGGTCCACACCTCGTTCGTGTTCGTCTCGCACACCAAGGGCACGCCGGATTTCGAGGCCTCGCGCAATGGGGACTATAAGCTCGAGCCGAAGGAGGTCGAGGAGGAGGCCGTCGCCCGGGCCAGGGTGATTCACGCCTCGACCTTTGCGCTGTCGCGCGAGCCCTGCCGCTCGGCAGTGGAAAAGGCCTTTCGACTCGCGCAGGAACAGGGCAAAATCGTCTCGCTCGATCCCAACTACAGCCCCCAGATCTGGCCGGACTATCGGGAGGCGATGGAGGTCGTGCCTCGGATGCTGGGCTATGCTACCATCACCAAGCCTTCGCTAGACGATGCAACCCGCCTCTTTGGCCGCGGGCAGGAGCCGGAAGAGTACATCAAGATCTTTCACAGCATGGGACCGAAGATCGTGGTGCTCACGATGGGCGCCCGCGGTGTGCTCCTCTCGGAGGAGGGGAAGCTCACCCACATTCCGGCTCGACCCGTCGAAGTCGTCGATGCCACCGCAGCGGGTGACTCCTTTTGGGCCGGCTTCCTCGTCGCCCTGCTCGACGGCAACTCGCTCGAGCGCTCTGTCCTGTTTGCGCGTGAGATCGTCGAGCGCAAGCTTACTGCCGTTGGCCCGTTACCAGACGCCATCGACCGGCAAGAGGTGTACGCCAAAATCGCCGCGCTGGCAAACCAACGGCAAGCCTGAGAGGAGGGGCCGATGCAGCTTGCATTTCTCAACCCACAGGGAAACTTCGATGCCGCCGACAGCTACTGGACCGAGCACCCCGACTTCGGCGGCCAACTGGTCTACGTCAAGGAGGTGGCGCTGGCACTGGGGCAGATGGGGCACCGGGTGGACATTGTGACTCGCCAGATTGTCGACTCAGCCTGGCCCGAGTTTGCCGGGGGCGAAGATCGATACCCCGATGCGCCCAACGTCCGGATCCTGCGACTGCCTGCCGGCCCCCCCCAATTTCTCCCCAAGGAGCAGCTCTGGCCCCATCTGGCGGAATGGGTCGATCGACTCCTGGCCTTCTACGATGACGAGGGCTCGGTTCTGGCTGCCTACACCACCCATTACGGCGATGGCGGGCTGGCCGGCGCGTTGATTCAAGCTCGCCGGGGGACACCCTTCACCTTCACCGGCCACTCTCTCGGGGCCCAGAAGATGGACAAGCTCCACGCCACGCCCAAGACGCTTGCCGAGTTGGACCAGCGCTTCCATTTCAAGGAGCGCATCATGGCCGAGCGGGTGGCCATGAACCGTGCCGGTATCGTTATCACCAGCACCGCCCAGGAGCGCTTCGAGCAGTACGGGCATCCGGCCTACCGCGGGGCGGTCGATCCGACCAACGATGCCAGGTTTCGGGTCGTGCCGCCCGGCGCCAACCTGCGGATCTTCAACCCCACCCCCGGTCCGGCCGACGCCGTGGTCAGCGAGCGAATTGCCTCCGCCATCGTGCGCGACATCGCGACACAGCGGCGCCGCCTTCCGCTCATCATCGCCTCGAGCCGGCTGGATCGCAAGAAGAACCTCACAGGTCTGGTCGAGGCCTTCGTCGCAACCCCCGAGCTGCGGGCGCTGGCGAACCTGGCGCTCGTGGTTCGCGGGCTCGAGAACCCGCTCACCCAACGAGACCAACTGCACGGCGAGGAGCGCGCGATTCTCGACGAGATCGCGGCGGCGGTGGCGGCCCAAGGCGCAGAGGGGAGAGTGACCAGCTTCCCGCTCAACAGCCAGGAAGAGTTGGCGGCCGGCTATCGTATCGCTGCGGCCGACGGTGGCGTCTTCGCGCTGACGGCGCTCTACGAACCCTTTGGCCTGGCGCCACTCGAAGCCATGGCCTGTGGGCTCCCGGCTGTGGTGACGCGCAATGGCGGGCCGAGCGAGAGCATGGTCGAGGACGGCCGCGAGTTTGGCGTACTGGTGGACCCGACCGACCCCATCGATATTGCTCGCGGCCTGCGGCGGCTCCTGGCCGACGAGGCGGTCTGGGATGAGTTCCGGCGCGCCGGGATGGAGCGGGTAGAGAGCCGGTACACCTGGGAGCGGACCGCCGCCGGCTACCTCGCGGCAGTCGAGACCCTGCTGGCGGGGGGTGGCGCGCCCGGCGATATGCCCATCCCTGCGGCGTTTACCGACCCGGAGCAGGCCACGCTCGATGTTGCGACGCTGAGCGCTCTCTACTTTCCGGAAACGTGAGGGGGCAAGAGGTATCCCCGTTTGCGGCCGGCCGGAAAGCATGGCGAGGTCGAGAAAGGCGGCGGTGTTGGTGAGCGGGCCAACCTCGGGGGTCACGAGAACGGACAGAGCGCAACAAGAGGGTGCTCTTGTTGCGCTCCGCGTGCGGAGAGGGTCGCTCGAAGCGATCCGGCGCTCTAGAGCGCCAGTCAAGGCGTCAGACTTCCGAAGTCTTCCGAGACTTCGGAAGTCTCCGGCCACGCGTCCGTGGCGACTCCTTGACCGGCAGCCTGGCCGCCGAGAGAAGTCAGGAAGTGGATCACGGTGGCAACGCCGCGGCGGAAGTTCTGGAGATTGAATTTCTCGTTGGGCGAGTGGAGGTTGTCGTCCGGGAGGCCGAAGCCCAGCATGACGGTGGGAATCGCGAGGATCTTCTGGAATGTGGCGACGACCGGGATCGAACCGCCCTCGCGCATGAAGACGGGATCAGCGCCGAAGGCCGCCCGGTAGGCTGCGCGTGCGGCTTGCATCGCGGGGATATCCCGCGGGATGATCGCGCCATCGCCATGGTGGAGTTCACTGATCTCAACCCGAACCGTCGGGGGCGCGATTGCCTTGAGGTGCGCCGCCACCAGGTCGGCGATCTCCTGAGGCTCCTGGTCTGGCACGAGGCGCATGCTGATTTTGGCGTGGGCCCCGGCCGGAATGACAGTTTTGCCGCCCGCGCCGGTAAAGCCACCCCAGATGCCATTGATCTCGAGCGTCGGCCGGGCGGAGGTCCGCTCGACGATGGTGTAGTCCGGCTCGCCGTAGGGCGCCGGCACCCCGGTTTCTTCCAGCCATTGGTCGGTTGAGAAGGGGATGCGCGCCAGGTCGGCCCGCTCGTCGGGCTCGAGTGGGCGGACTTTGGAGTAGAAGCCGGGGATAATCACGCGGGCCTCGGCGTCGTGCAAGCTCGCGATCAGCTCACAGAGCGCCTGGATGGGGTTATGAACTGCACCTCCGTAGATGCCGCTGTGGAGGTCGCGCGACGGACCGTAGACGTGGACCTCGATGTAGGCCAGGCCGCGCAGGGCGTAGACGATGGCGGGCTGATCGGGGCCGAGGATGTGCGAGTCGGAGATGACGGCGACGTCGGCAGCCAGCAGGTCGGCATGGCTGTCGATAAACTCGTCCAGATGGGGACTGCCGATCTCCTCCTCCCCCTCAAAGAGGTACTTGATATTGACGGGCAGGTTCCCCGAGCGGTGAATCAGGGCCTGGGCCGCTGCCAGGTGGATGAAGAGCTGCCCTTTATCGTCGGCGGCTCCGCGGGCGTAGAGGTTATCGCCGACGATCGTCGGCTCGAACGGCGGGCTCTTCCAGAGATCCAGCGGGTCCACCGGCTGGACGTCGTAATGGCCGTATACCAGGAGTGTTGGCGCGGCGGGGCCGGCCTGGGACCACTCGCCGTAGACCACGGGATGACCGGCCGTGGGGTAGATGGCCACCCCGTCCATACCCAGGCGACGGAGGCGCTCGGCCAACCACTCGGCGGCGCGCTGCATGTCGGGGCGGTGCTCGGGGAGGGTGCTGATGCTGGGGATTCGCAAGAACTCAACCAGATCAGTGACATCTTTCTGGTAGTTCAAGGCGGCGGACTCCAGGGCCGTCATGGCTTTCTCCTTCAAGACGCGGGGATGTGAGCTTGATTCGAGTCAGCGTAGCCGAGCGATAGGGCCTTGTCAAACGGAGGACAGAATATCATCTTGTCCTCCGCTACGATTTGCGGCTCCGGACCGGGTCGCTATACTTACGAGTGGGGGTGGCTTCGGCCCGGTGGCCGGCCCGGTCTTCAAAATCGGTGGGGCGGCGGCAAGCGGCCCGGTGGGTTCGACTCCCATCCACTCCCGTCAGTGACCATCAACGTTGTAAGCCCTGTGAATTTGCTCAAACCTTGCCGCCCCGGCATCTTTTTGCTTCAAAGCCGGGGCGGCAAGGTTTTTCTTGAACACCTTTCGCTCGCATCCAGCCTGACGGAAAGCTGTATTGGCCTTTTGTTCACGTCGTCCGAGTGGCCTCCCGGGCGGAAGATGCTGGGGGCATGGGAGTGGCTCTGCTTACTCCGCCCCTATCAAGTCGGGGCGCAGGTAGGCGAGGGTGAACTGGGCGCTGTTCATGGTCCAGTGGGCGATCAGCGGCAGCCAGAAACCGCCGGTCAGCAGGAGCGCGGCGCCCAGCAACGCACCGATCAAGGCTGTCACGAGCGCACCCCAGAGGCCCTGAGCGAGGTGCATCGAGCCGAAAGCCAGACTGCTGACTACCAGCGCCAGGCCGATGGGAAGATGGAGCGCGGCGCTCATCCCGCTGAGCAACATCGCCCGGAAGAGCAACTCTTCCAGCAGCGCAGCAGGGAAGGCCGCGGCGATGATGACGACAAGTTGATCGCGGCTGTGGGGGCGCATGGTGAGAATTGCGTTGCGCGAGTAGAAGGCGTTGCCCCGTCCAGGTAAGACCAGGATCGAGAGTGCGTTGGCCACCAGCGGAAGGAGCAGGCCCAGCGCGACCCCACCCAGCAGGTCGCGCGAGAGGCTGAACGGGACAAAGCCGAAAGCGGTCGTTGGCAGGCCCGCACTCCACTGAGCCGTGAGGATCAGCCCCAGGCAGAGCGCAATCAGGAGCAGCCGAAAGATGTTGTCGGGCCAGGTGAGTAACGGGTTGACCGGCAGGGGACCCCGCCGCAAGAGCAGCGCAGTCTGGGTGGTGAGCACGGCCAGGCCCAGAGTGAGCAGGATGGTACCGGCGACGAAGATCAACATTGACGCATGATGAACCAGAACGGTGAACGCGGAATATTCCTGGAGGGCGGATCAATATCCCGACCTGGTGGGTCGTGAACCGTCATGCGGCCAAACAGGCTCAAGCCACTTCGCCCTGTCAACGGGTTATAGACACCTTGTCGAGTTGTCACTCGCTCGTGCCCCCGTCATACTGGTGAACACTTCCCACAGTCATTCAGCACTCAAAACGTATCATTGTCCTGTGCTTAGTGAGAGCCGGTAGCTGTAGGGGGCTTGCTCGCTGGTGACCGGTGTCATCCCGGCGATGACGATCAGTACGTCGTGGACCTGCTCACCGATGCCTGGAATGGTGATCTGCCCGCGGTTGGTGGCGTCGAGGGGGAGTTGTTGGACGAGCGGTGGGCCATCGCCACGGGCGATCACCTGGACGCTGTAGCGCTGCGGCAGGACGTTGTCCACCCGCACCGCGCCCACCAACTTCCAACCACCCAGGCCCTCCTCGAAGCCCTGACTATAGTCGAGTTCGGGGATACGAATGTCGTCCACGGCCAGGCCGGGCCGGTTGATGGCGTCGTCCGTGATGGTCTGGAAGCGAATCAGCACCTGCTGGCCGGTGAAGGGGCTGAGGTCCACCTGCTCCTGGATCCATTGCGGCGGGCGAGGATCGTCCAGCTCCACCAATCCCAGGCCGGAGCGGCCGGTGAAGCTGGGGCCGAAGGCGTTGCCGTTGGGGTCGTGATCGGTGGTGGTGGTTGCCCGTACGATCGTCCAGGTCGTTCCCCCATCGGTCGAGACGCTCACGTAGGCGTAATCCCACCCACTCTCGAGGTCGTACCAGGCAGCAAAGTCGAGTGTGGCGTGGGTGAGACCGGTCAGATCGAACGCCCGCGTGAGACCAGTGTCGCTGGCATCGCCCCGGTTACTCCAGACGAAATAGCGCCCCTCAACCGGTGTGGTGGGGAGAATCGAAACCTGGGTCGAGCCCTCGAATGCGACGGTGAGCGCCCCGTGCACGCCGGTGGGCGGGGCTGCGCGGAGGTAGTCGGCGCCGTACTGGTGCACGGTGCCGGTGGCGACGACCGGGAAGCTGGTGTGGGTCGCGCTCAGTGACGGGGTGAGGTCCGCACGGTCGCTGTAGCTGAACTTGCCACCCTCGATGCGCGGTTCGTTGAGCTCGTTTGCTGTGATCCAGTCGGCGAACACCTGGTCAAAACTCAGCCCGAGCGGTCGCAGCACGGTATCGAAACCAGCGGCGCCGTTGGCCGGGTTGGCCACGACCGCGCGCATGGCGTCCTCGCCGAAGCGCTGCAGGAAGTAGCTCATAAAGAGGTAGGCGGCGCCGTAGTTGGGGATGCTGGCGCTATCCCACTGGGTCAACTGGCGGTCGGGTTCGCGTGCAAAGGCGGCCGGCGCGTTGCCGAGGCTGAAGCCGTTGAGCTTCACGGCCAACTCGCTGAGCCCTTCGTTGACCCAGAGATCCTCGTTACTATCGAGGTTCCAGTGAACCATGTGCTGGAACTCGTGGGCCAGGTAGCCGTCGAAGGTGCTCTCGCCGGGGCGGGCGGCGTCGAGATTGATGTAGAACATCTCCTTCTCATTCGAGTAGGGGTTGATCGCGTGGGGGTACTCGTCGGCGCTCGAAAAGTAGCCACCAACCCCCGGCACTTCGCCCAAGAAGATGTGCAAGCGCGGGTCGTTGTCAATCCCGGGCGACCACTCGGAGCCGAAGAAGCGGCGATTGGTGGGGTAGGACCTGGTTTCGAAGACCTGGGCCGATTTTTCAAGGTCGGATTGAGCCACGGTCAGACCATCCTGAACCCACCAGTTGGCATGCGGGGTTTGAAGCCGCAACACGGCGGTGGCCGTGAAGTGGCTGGTGGAGGCGACGTTCGAGACCCAGAAAGTCTCACGGTCGCCGACAACGTAATTCGTGGCCCGGGGCTGGACTTCCCGAGTGGCGTCGAGTGGGATGCGGCCAAATCCTTTGGCCAGGGCGAAGAGGTCGCGCTCGGGCGGAGTGGCCGTCTCGATGGCGACCAGGGTCTCGTTGGCCGTCGCCGGGGCTGGCCTCACCGTGAGTGCCGGAGGCATCGCAGTCGGCTCGGAGGGTGGCGGGGAAGGCGCCGCCGGGACGGGCGACGGCACCCTGATGGTTGGCGACGCTGTGGGCGAAGGCAGGACGGCGCGGCTGAGTGCGGGCCGGTTCGCCATCCAGAGCGCGCCGGCTGCCAGGCAGAACAGTGTGACCGCAAAGAGGACACTGAGCAGCGCACAGCCCAGGAGAATTCTTCGCAACAACATTCCTCATTCTTTCTGGTGACAGGTGGCGAGTGGCGATGAGAGATTGTAGGTGAGAACGCCCACCCGCAAAATCTCTAGTCGCCGGTCTCGTACTTCCCGGTTGGCCGCTGGGCCAGGGCCCACAATATGACGAGTGCCAACCCGGCGGCCAGAAGCAGGGCATAGAGCTTGTAGATTCGCGCTGGGAGCAGCAAGGCCAGCGCGCCGAAGAAGGCGGTGACGACCCAATAGCCCAGCACCACCTGGCGCTGGGAGAGGCCGGCGTCATAGAGGCGGTAGTGTAAGTGGTCGCGCCCGCCGCGCATCGGGTTGTGACCGTGGCGCAGGCGGGAGACGACCAACCAGGCGGCGTCCAGAATTGGTACGGCCAGCACCAGCAGCAAGGAGGCCACCTTGGCCCCGGCAATGATGGCCAGGGCCGCCAGCGCATAGCCGAGGAAGAGCGAGCCGGTGCTGCCCATGAAGCTCCGAGCCGGATTGAAGTTGAAGGGCAAGAAGCCCACGGTCGCGCCGAGGAGCGCCAGGGGCAGGAGCGCCACGCTGACCTGGCCCAGGCGGAGCATGTGGATCGCGAAGACGGCGCTGGCAATCGCCGCCACACCGGCTGCCAACCCATCGAGGCCGTCCAGCCAGTTCACCGTGTTCAT
>DOUV01000540.1:17979-18292 GCA_003520455.1 Chloroflexota bacterium
AGCGGAACCACGATCCAAAGGGGAAAGCCGGCGGTGGGATGCCAGAGGAAGCCCGAGCCGAAAGGGTTGTTCACATGCTTGATGAAGATCGTCGTGCCGATCGCGATGGCTGCCAGCAGGAACTGCGCCGCGAACTGCGGGCCGGGGCCGAGCTCCCAGCGGTCGTCGATCCACCCGGCCGCGAGCGCCACGACGCTCCCGAGAAGGAGGCCGGCGACGCGGGTGAGCTCGAGCGGATCGGTACGCGCAACTGGCAGGGCGAGGCCCAGGCCAACGGCGGCGACGAAGCCGGCGACCATCGCCATCCCGCCGC
>DOUV01000071.1 GCA_003520455.1 Chloroflexota bacterium
CGAACCTGAACGCGCCGTCACACGGTGCTTTGCAATCGTCTCGGCGACTCCTTGACTGACGTTCCAGATGCTTGGTGAGGGTTTATGATTCCAGTCGCAGAGGTCATTCTCGGCGAGGCCGAGAAGCGCTACGTCAACGAATGCCTGGACACGACCTGGATCTCGTCGCTTGGCCGGTTCGTCACCCAATTTGAAGAGGGGTTCGCCGCGTTTTGCGGCAGCCAGTACGGCATCGCGACCTTCAACGGCACGACCGCGCTCCACCTGGCGCTGGCGGTGCTGGGCATCGGCGAAGGCGACGAGGTGATTGTGCCCTCGTTGACCTTTGTCGCGACCGCCAATGCGGTGTACTACGCCCGCGCCACACCGGTCTTCGTGGATAGCGAGCGCCAGTACTGGCAGATGGACCCCGCCGCGGTCGAAGCGGTGATCACGCCCCGCACCCGCGCGATCATTCCCGTGCACCTCTACGGCCACCCCGTGGACATGGACCCGATCCTCGACCTGGCCGAGCGTCGTGGGCTGTGGGTGATTGAGGATGCGGCCGAGGCTCACGGGGCACGCTACAAGGGGCGCCGCGTCGGCAGCCTGGGCCACTTTGGCAGTTTCAGCTTCTATGGGAACAAGATCATCACCACCGGCGAGGGCGGGATGCTCACGACCGACGATGCCGACTACGCCGCCCGCGCGGCCTGGTTGCGTGATCACGGGATGGATAAGGAGCGGCGCTACTGGCACCCGGAGATCGGTTTCAACTACCGGATGACCAATATCCAGGCCGCGCTCGGCTGTGGCCAGTTGGAGCGCATCGAGCAGGTCTTGCTCGCCAAGCGGCAACTGGCTGCCTGGTATAACGAGCGACTTGGTGAGATTCCCGGGCTCTCGCTCCCTGCCGAGGCCCCCTGGGCCGAAAACGTCTACTGGATGTACTCGATCGTGGTCGAGGACGCGTTCGGGCCGAACCGAGACGAGTTGGCGGCCGAGTTGCGCGCCGCCGGCATCGATAGCCGGCCCTTCTTCTACCCGATCCACGTTATGCCGCCCTATCGTACCGGGCAACATCTGCCCGTGGCCGAGGACCTCGCTGTCCGGGGGTTGAACCTCCCATCCAGCCCAGCTCTCAGCGAGGACCAGGTTGACTACATCTGCCAGACGATCAGCCGCTTGCGGCTCGCGCCACGGCGGCGCTGACGGCCGAGCCGGACTGGTCCGAGATGGCGTCCGCCCCGGATCGGGGGCCGGTTTCTCGACAGCCGACCGCCAGCCGAGCGGTCGGAAGGGCGGAGCCTTGTCACCGCCCGGGGTGACGCCACTCACCGCAGCAGGTAGGCTTCAATTCAAGCGCGCCATCCATCATACACCCAGGAGCAAGCTCGTGTCTCAAACTGCACCCACTACCCTCGACGACGTTGGCGCTTTCGCCGAGCGCGAGCTGCGCCCCAAGCTCTCAGTCTTGATTCCGGTTTATAATGAGGAGGAGAGCGTTCGTGAGGTCTTGCAGCGTGTCGCGCGGGTGGATCTCAACAAGGAGATCATCGTCGTGAACGATTGCTCGACCGATCGCACCGCGCGAATCCTGGCCGAGCTGGAGAATGAGCTGACTGAGGTGCGGGTCATTCACCACCAGGTCAATGGCGGCAAGGGAGCGGCGATTCGAACCGCGCTGGCCGCCGCGACCGGCGATTACGTGATTATCCAGGACGCCGATCTGGAGTACGAACCCGAGGATTTCATCGTGCTGCTGCAGCCGGTGCTGGAGAGCCAGGCTCGAGTGGTGTACGGTGTGCGGGACCTCTCGCCCCACAAGCCGCTGATGCGTTGGGGCAATTGGTTTCTCACCTGGCTGACCAATCTGTTCTACGGCGCCAGGCTCCACGATATGGAGACCTGCTACAAGCTCATGGCGCGCGAGATCGCCCAGAGCTTCACACTGGAGTGCAACCGCTTCGACATCGAGCCGGAGCTGACCGCGAAGATTCTCAAGCGCGGCCACCGGATTGTCGAGGTGCCAATCAGCTACCGGCCCCGTTTTGCCAACAAGAAATTGTCCCCGTTGGACGGGTGGCCGGCCGTCAAGGCGCTGCTGAAGTATCGCTTCGTCGGCTGAGGTCCACATGCTCCTCGTCGGGCGCAAGTTTGGGAGTCGACCATGAGCCATTCGAAAAAACTCACGGGCGTCATCCTGGCCGCCGGGAAGGGGACCCGCATCCGGCCGCTCAGCCTCCACTACCCCAAGCCACTTCTCCCGGTGTGCAACAAGCCGATTATCCAGTATCAACTCGAGCAGTTGAAGCGGATCGGCGTGGATGAGGTTTTCATCGTCGTCGGCCACCTCAAGGAGACAGTGCTGAAAGCCCTCGGCGACGGCGAGGCGCTCGGGATGACGCTCCACTACGTGGACCAGGGCGAGACGCTGGGCATCGCCCACGCGGTCTACAAGCTCGAGGATCAGATTCAGACGCCATTCATGCTCTTTTTGGGCGACATCCTCATCCATGCCCCGCGGCTGGAGCGCATGGTGGATATGTTCTGGAATCGCCGGGCGGGCGGGGTGCTGGCCGTCAAGCGTGAGCCTGATCCTGAGATGATCCGGCGCAATTTCGCGGTCATCCTCCACGCCAGCGGCCTCGTCACCCGCGTGATTGAGAAGCCGCGCTTTGCGAACACGAACCTCAAAGGCTGCGGCATCTACCTCTTCGACCTGCCGATCTTCGATGCGATCCGCCGGACGCCCCGGACGACTCAGCGCGATGAGTACGAGATCACCAACTCGATCCAGATCCTGATCGACGATGGCTACCCCGTCTATCCGGCCGAGGTCGTGGAATGGGACATGAACGTCACCGTTGCCGCCGACGTGCTCCAGGTCAACCAGGTCTGGCGCGAGACCATGGGGGTGGATCAGGTCATCGGCCGTAATGTCTCTCTGCATCCCAACGCGCGCCTCGGCCAGGGCGCCATTGTCGGCGATAACGTCCGCATCGAGACGCCGATCACCGTGCGCAACTCGGTCATCTTTGCCGGTAGCGTTGTCACCGGTGAGTGGGATCTCGACAACTACGTCGTCACGCCCGAGGATAATATCTACTGTGGGCCGAACGGCAGCGGCGACGGGTCGCCCGCATGAGGGCCGAAACGGCGGTGCGCCTCG
>DOUV01000458.1 GCA_003520455.1 Chloroflexota bacterium
GGTAGATGCTGGCGTCGGTGCTGTAGAGCAGGCGACTGGCGCGGTCGAAGCGCACCTCACCTGTGATCGCCGCGCGCAGGTCAGCGGCGACCGCGGCAAGCTGTTCGTCGTGAATCGCACTCATCGGAGGCCTCGGGGGATGGGTTCGCTCTAGCTGATGCCCGACAGCTCCTGCCGAGAGCAGGGCACTGAGCGGTACGAAGGGAGATCACAGGGACGGCCCGGGATCGATGGAACGGTTTGCGGAAATTCCATCAGGTCCGCCGCCCGCAGCAGCCCGGCGCCGCCAACAGGATCTGCGAGCGTATCGTTGGCTCGTTTCTCACACCATCACTCCCGGCCCCTCTTCAATCCATTCTTCGCCGCCCTCCCAGACCTCCTTCTTCCAGACAGGGAGGCTCTCCTTCGCCCGATCGATGGCGTAGCGGCAGGCGGCGAAGGCGTGGACCCGGTGCGGCGTCGCGATGGCGATGCCGATACTGGCCTCACCGATTGCCAGGCGGCCAACCCGATGGGCCAGGGCGACGCCCTTCACCTCAGGCCACCGCTGGCGAATCTCAGCGGCGATGGTCTCCATCTGGCGCAGGGCGAGCGGCTCGTACGCTTCGTATTCCAGGTACTCGACCGACCGGCCGCCGGTTTGGTTGCGGGTCGTGCCGAGGAAGATCAGGATGGCACCGGCGCCAGGGTCCTCGACGGCCTGTCGGAGGGCGCCTTCATCGATCGGACTCTCGACGATGGCGAAGTGATCGCCGCCGGCAACGGGCGGGATAAAGGCTACCTCGTCGTCCGGGCGCAGAGGAGTGCTGAGTGTGGTGTACTCGGCGTTGACCGAGCCGACGATGCTGTGGTTGAATGAGCCCAGGCCTTCGTAGCGTGCCACCAGTGCCTCCCAGGCATCACGCAGAGTCGCACCCTCAGGGAGCTCCAGAGTAACCTGCTTCTGCCCGGTTTTCTCGCGGTACACCGCAAAGAGTCTCACTGTGATATGCATCGGATCCTCGCTTCTTGGACAGCACGGGAACTGACTCGAATTTTGATGCGAGCGCGGCTGGAGCGCAAGTTGCAACGGATCGCGCAGAGAGCCCGCTTGCCGGGTGGGGAGGATTCTCCGCCGGGGGCGAGGCGGCAGGGAGAGACGCCCGACCGGCGACACGGCGCCCTCGCGCTGAAACTCGCCCCCCACCGGCTGTTTGGCCGGTTTTGAATTCGGTTGCACAATTCGTTGGCTTGTGGCGAAGACCATCAGGGCCGGAGTTCTTCACAACCTGGTTGGGGAAAGCTCGGACGATAGCGTGTTCCAGAAAGGAAGCCTTCAGGTGCCTGTTGTACGCACATCCACGCCGCGTTCATCCATTCTGAGTTGGGGCGGAGTGGCGCGCCTCAGCCTGGCGATTTTGATCCCACTGCTGATCTTACGCTGGCTGCCGCTCTTCGGCGAGGTCCTGGTGCTTCTCTTTGGAGCTGCTCTCCTGGCCAGTGCACTGTCTCCCCCGGCGACATGGCTCGAGAGGCGGGGAATTCCGCGCTGGTTGGGGCTTCTGCTCCTCTACCTGCTCCTGCTTGTGCTGCTCGGGCTGATCCTGAGCCTGGCGGTACCGGTCATCGGCACAGAGATTGAGAGACTGACCCAGCTCCTTCCCAGTCTGGTCTCGGCCGGCCACGCGCAGCTCAGATCTGTTCCACTCCTGGGCAACATTACGATCTCGCCTGGCGATATTGTGCAGTTCGCCGCGCAGCAGATCAACACGGCGGTGAACAGTGTGACCAGCCTGGCCGCCGGGATCGGGCGGCTGGTGCTGAATTTCTTGCTCGTCGTCGTTTTGGCGTACTTCATTGCCGTAGATGCGGGCGCCGGCGAGAAAGTCGTGACGCGCTTCGTCCCGCCGACCTACCGGCCCCACGCCCGCCGCCTCATGGCCGACTCGGCCCAACGACTCAGCCGCTGGCTCTGGGCGCAAGGGCTGGTCATGCTCTACTTCGCCTTTGCCTTGGGGATCGGCTTGAAACTCTTGGGGGTACCGTTCGCCTTTTCGCTCGGGGCCGTGGGTGGCGTCTTGGAGATTATCCCCTACGCCGGTGGTGCCGTCGCGGCGCTGCTCGCCCTGCTATCGGGGTTCATGGTCAAACCAATCCTCGCGCTTTGGGTGTTGCTCTACTACTTCGTTGTGGTGGAGGTTGAAGCGCATGTGATTGCCCCCGCGGTGCTCGGACATGTCATCGGGATTCACCCTGCTGCCATCATCGTTGCCCTGGTCGTTGGAGCCAAGGCATTGGGCATCATTGGAGCGCTGCTGGCGATCCCCGTTGCCGTGGTCATCACGGTCGTATTGGACGAGGTGACTGCTACCTGGGAGGCAGAGGCAGAGTCCCCCGCGGAGGAAGGTCCTCCCCCGGCGGTGCCGGTGACTGCCGACGGCGACAGCTCCGATCGCGAGTGAGACGTGGCGGCCCAGAGGGCGATCTGCGCGTGGGCGTGCTTGTTCGCAGCCAAAGAGAAGCCTCTCCCATTCGAACAAAGACCGGCCCGCTGGGATCATCTCAGCGGGCCGGTTCGTGGCGTGGAGATGAGGGGAGCAGGGCGAGTCACTCCGTCGCCGCTGGCTGGCGGACGCCATCTGGCGACGGTTCGACCGACGGGGGCTGCTCCTCGACGGGTCCCCAGACAGCGGCCAGCGCGTCGGCGTCCACTGTCTCGTGTTCCAATAAGAGATCAGCGAGCTTGTCGAGTAGCGCACGGTGGGTGCGCAGGAGCTCCAAGGCGTGGTCGTGTGCCTCTTCCACCAGACGGCGGGTCGCCTCATCGGCCAGGGTGGCGAGACCGGGACTGACGTTTTCGTGCTGGGCCATCTCGTAGCCCAGGAAGGGATTCTCACCGTCGCTGGGGAGTGCGAGCACTCCCAGTTCGTCGCTCATGCCCCAGCGCGTAACCATCCGGCGCGCCAGTTTGGCCGCTTCCTGCAAGTCGTTCTCTGCGCCGGTGGTGATCTCACCAACCGCCACTTCCTCACCCGCGCGGCCACCGAGCATGACCGCCAGCCGGCCGATGAGATAATTGCGCGGGTAGTTGAGGCGGTCATCCATCGGGAGTTGCTGCGTGACGCCCAGGGCTCGGCCGCGCGGGATAATCGTGACCTTGTTGACCGGATCAGTGCCCGGCATCAGGCGCGCCACGAGGGCGTGTCCGGCCTCGTGGTAGGCGATGACCTTGCGGGCCTCAGGGTTCATCAGTCGCGGACGCTCGAGGCCGAGGAGGATCTTGTCGAGTGCCGCGTCGAAGTCGGCGTTGGTGATCCGCCGGTGGCCCTGACGGGCGGCATGAAGTGCCGCCTCGTTGGCGAGGTTGGCCAGATCGGCGCCACTAAAGCCCGGGGTGGCCCGGGCCAATGTGTTGAGGTCCACCTCTTCGTCCAGGGGTTTGCCGCGGATGTGAATCTCCAAGATGCTCAGGCGCCCGGCGCGATCGGGCAGACCGACGGTGATCTGGCGGTCGAAGCGACCGGGGCGGAGCAGGGCCGGGTCGAGCACATCCGGCCGGTTGGTCGCGGCGATCACGATCACGTTGCTGCTGGGTGTGAACCCATCCAATTCGACGAGGATCTGATTGAGGGTCTGCTCGCGCTCGTCATTGCCGCCGCCGAGACCGGCGCCCCGCCGGCGCCCCACGGCGTCAATCTCGTCGATGAAGACGATGGCGGGCGCCTCCTTCTTGGCCGCGTCGAAGAGGTCGCGCACGCGGCTGGCGCCGACACCGACGAACATCTCGACGAATTCGGAGGCGCTGATGTTGAAGAAGGGCGCCCCGGCCTCGCCGGCGACCGCGCGGGCGAACAACGTCTTGCCGGTGCCCGGCGGGCCTACCAGGAGCACGCCGTGCGGGATCTTGGCGCCGAGGGCGAGGTACTTCGAGGGATTGCGGAGGAAATCCACCACCTCGGCCAGCTCGAGCTTGGCCTGGTCCTCCCCGGCGATATCGGCGAAGGTGACGGTGGGCTGGCCCTCGTCGTACCGCTCGGCCCGACTCTTGCCGAACTGGAAGATGCTCCCCTGCGCCTGCCGCATCTGGCGGGTACTCAAGAAGAGCAGGCCGATCAGAAGGACGAAGGGCAACCCGTTGATGAGCAACGAGAGCAACCAGGGCACTCGCTCGACCTCGGCGGTGATCACGACGCCCTTCTCGCGCAAGAGGGGGAGGAGCGTAGGATCATCCTGAGGCGGCAGGGTCGAGGTGAAGGCGGTGTAGGTCGGCACCTGGGCACCAGGCGCGGGCGTGGGAACCGGTTGGTTGGGCAGCCGGCCCGGATTTGCCGCTGCCGCCTGGGCCGCGCTCCACGGAACGGGCTTGTGGAAGGTGCCGGTCACGGTCTGCCCCACGATCTTCACCTCGGCGACATTGCCAGCCTCCACCTGATTGATGAAAACGCTGTAGGGGAGTTCGACGCGCGGAACCGAGCGCGGGTAGTAGCTCCAGAGATTCCAGGCCAGCAGGGCGATCAGGAGCACAACCCAAATCAGATTGTTGCGACAGCCGGCCTGGAGTTGCTCCTGCATGGTCTGAGGGGGAGTCTCCTTGGGATTGGGCTCCGGTCGCCTCGGTGGTGGCTGGCGAGCACTCATCGTGTTACCTTTCTAGCAGAAACGCCTGGTCCCATCGATACGGATGAGAACATCCGCCTCCGGCATAAGCAGGAGCCGGGCCACGGCTTCTGCTCCTTGCGGGCCCACGGGCGGAAAGGGGAGGAGCAAACGCAAAGTTGCCCGTTTCCGCCGAAAGAACTTTGTACTCCCCCTTCTCCCTGGGAGAAGGGGGACGGACGCCACAGACCAGTGTGGCTGGCGAACCGCCCAGACAAGCTGTAGAACGCCATCGCGCTCATCGTCGAGAAGGGAAGTTGGGCTGGGGAGGGTTCCAGTAGTAGAAGTAATCTTCCTCACGCAGGTCCTCGTTTTTCTGCGTGTGCGAGACTGTTCCTACGGCTGGCGGAGCGGGATGGGGTGTTGTTTCCAGGTGCCAGCCGAGTGCAATCAGGCTGGCTGTGACGAACAGGATAATGAGTGCCAGGCCGAGCCATTGGATCGGGCGAATCACTTCTACTACCTCAATGAAAGAGGCCATCCGGCAATTGCTCCGTAGCCTCCTTTGTTGCTCGACGGTTTTCACTGACGCATCGTGGCAACGGATCACGAACTGCTGACCCTGCATGCAAGGGACACTCTGCAACCCTCACATTGGAATCCGGTGGACGAGGCATGGGTAGTGCCCATGCCTTCCCAGGACACACTCTCTCAATCCCAGGAGTTACGCGGTTGTGGCGT
>DOUV01001037.1:0-4818 GCA_003520455.1 Chloroflexota bacterium
TGAGCGACGCCGAGCGGAGCGAGGCCCTGGCACGGACCGATGCCGACGATTTCGCCGAGCTCCTGATCGAAGAGTTGCTGACCCTGCAGCAGCGTCTGGTACTGGCTGAACTTTTCCCCGATCCAGAAACCTGGGCTTTCAATGACTGAGCGTTCCGTCCTCCCCTCATCCACGGTCGTCTACTCAATGCTGCGAACCCTGGTACGGGGGATCCTCCGCCTGATCGTTCGCGTCCACGCCGAGGGGATGGAGAACATTCCGCGGGATGAGTCTTTGCTCCTCTGCATCAATCACTTGCACCTCTTTGACCCGCCGGTTGTCATGGCCTTCATGCCCCAAACCGTCAGTGTGATGGTCGCCAGCAAATACGCCCCGCTGCACAACCCGATCGGCTGGATCCTGCGCCTGGTCGATGTCGTGTTCGTCAATAGGGGTGAGGTGGATCGCCAGGCTCTCAAAGGTGTTTTGGAGCGACTGAAGGCCGGCCGCACCGTTGGGGTCGCGCCTGAAGGCACGCGCAGCCGGACGGGCATGCTCCAGCCGGGCAAGGAAGGCGCCGCCTACATCGCCCTCAAGAGTGGCGTCCGCGTCCTGCCGGTGGCGATCTGGGGCGTGGAGCAGATTCTGCCGGCCCTCACACGGTTGCGCCGCGCGGAGGTCAACATTCGCTTTGGCGAGCCCTTTGGCCTCGAGGTGGACCCGTCGCTGACGCGGGGCGCCCAACTTGAACAGGGGACCCGCCAGATCATGCTGGCTCTCGCCCGGATGTTGCCACCGGCGTATCGAGGGGTCTACGCGGCGGCCGTGGCGGGCGAGGAGCCGTCTGCCTCAGCCGCGGACCAGCCCACGCCGGCCTGAGTCCCGTCGCTGAGGAGAGCGCGATGTCACACCAGGGACAGATCGGTGTCTACTTCGACAGCGACGGCCACCGTTTGCTCGGCACGCTCTTTCTGGCTCGCGGTGATTCCCCCAAGCCGACGGCGGTGCTTCTGCACGGCCTTCCAGGCATCGAAAAGAACTACGACCTGGCCCACGCCTTGCGCGACCATGGCTGGAACGCTCTCATCTTCCACTACCGCGGTTGTTGGGGAAGTGCGGGGGACTATACCTTCAAGACGATTCCGGATGACGTCCGCGCGGCGCTGGACGCGTTGGGGAGCGGGCGCTACTCGCAGGTTGATCCGGTCCGCCTCGTGTTAGTCGGTCATAGCCTGGGGGGCTGGGCTGCGGTGTTGGCGGCTCTGACCGACCTGCGTGCCCGCGCGGTCGCTGTCTACGGTGCGGTCGCCGACCCGCGCGAACTCCACTTCACGACCGCCGACGCGGAGAACGAGTTTACCCCCTGGCTCCATGGGCAGGCGCCTGAGGGCTTTGTCGCCCAATGGCAGGCGCTCGATGCGACTTACGTCCCGGTTGAGCAGGTAGCGCGATTATCGCCGCGCCCGCTCCTTATTCTTCACGGTGCCGCCGATGAGGTGGTACCACTCGAGCAGGCGGAGAGCCTCTTCACGCAGGCGGTCGATCCGCGCGAGCTTGTCATCCACCCCGAGGCCAACCACGTTTTCGCCTGGCACCGTCCGTGGCTGCGCAGCCAAATCCTGGGGTGGTTGGATCGGCTCGCGTTGGCGTGAGCTGCGGAGAGTGTCTGCAGGAACGCTTATCACACCTCACGAGCGACCCGGCCGGTGAATTGAGCCAGGGTCCCTTCCTCCAAGAAGACCATGACATTTAGGTTACACAGTTCAGTTGGCCACCGGCCAGCCGGTGTCGAAGCGGCGCAGGTACGCCTCCCAGCCTGCTTCGAAATCGTCGCGGCTCACGCCGAGGGCGGCGGGCAGGACCTCGCTCCAGCTCCTGCCGGTGCGCCACGCTTGCAGAATCGGGGCAAAGGCCTGGCGCCCGTACCGGTCAGCGACGTAATCGGCCAGAAAGTAGCTGTGCGCGTGCCAGAGTTGGTTGTACGTGTCGCGCGTCCAGAAGCGTGAGGCCCCCACGCTCAGATCCTGGCCTCGCGCGCGGGCTTTGGCCAGCACAGTCGCCTGGGCGGCGACTGCCCAGGACGGCGCGCCGCTCCACGATTCGGCCTCCCAATCGCCGATCGCGTGCGCGAAATTGCGCCCGTCGGTCGGCAGATCGCGAACCCAGGGTTGCTCATCGACCAGAGAGCGCGTTAACGGCCGGGCGAGGGCGCGGCGTAGTTCCGCGTCGGGGGTTGAGTCCGCCGGCACCATTTGGAGCGCGGGTGAGACTAACGAGACCCGGTCGTTCATGAGTCGCCATGTGACGATATCGGTCCGCGGCTCGACCGTGACTGTGATCCGCCTGGTGCTCAGGGCGTCGCGTAAGGTATCGGCCACGCCATAGGATTCGAGCGCTCCAACATCGTGCTGAAGCCGCACGTAGAACCGTTCGACGTCGGGGATGAGGGTCTCGACGGCGGCTGCGTCGCGGGTGTGGTAGACGAAGTGGAAGTGACGCGTGCTCGCTTCACGCGCCGGTCCCCACTGATCGGTGTCGGGTGAGGTGCGTCGCCACCCCGCGTCGTTGGCGAGCCGGCGGTAGAAATTCGTCGTGAGAAAGCGCTGCTGACCGTCGTCTGACTCGTAGAGCACCTGCGCCTCGGCGCGATCGCCCAACAGCACCACCGACTCGACCGTCCCTTGCTCACCGAAGATCACATCCGGCCACCAGGCTTGAAGCCAGCGGAAGCGGCGGATCTCGCGACTCCGCCAGCTACGGTCGGCCTCGTCGTCGAGCAGCGCCTCGAACTGGTCTGGGTCGTGAGCCTGCCAGGCCAGGACTTCCTGCGAGACGACCTGCTGGACGTCCCGCCGGACGAGCTCGTTGACCTGTCGCGTCCGCCACCAGAGGAGCGCGGCAGCGCTCACCAGGACAAACACCACCAGTCGCGAAATCAGCCGCCACCCCCGGTGGTGCCGGTCTGTGGCCGGTCCGGCTGAGTTGGAGCGATCAGCCGGCTGCCAGTCCTCCTCCCACTCCAACGCTTCGAGCGCCGGTCCATCTTCCTCCCACACCTGCCACTCGAACAGATCGTGTTGATTCCGTGCCATAACCCAACATCCTTCCGTCTCACTCAGTCGGAACCCCAAAGTTTCTGACACTTTTGAGCGAGGAGCACCGTCGGCGGGCGGTGAATTGTGAGTGTTGAGTGCTCTGCCCCTCGGACAGTAATCGGCCGAGCCCATCAATTGAAAGGTTGCAGGTACCTTCTCAGCCGTTCCCGGCGGATGGCCAGATCCGCCGGCTGCGCTGGCCGGACCAGGCCCTTTGCGTCATCCATTGGCCTGGATGTGGCCATCCAGGCCGAGTGGCTGAGGAGGTACTGAAAGGTTGCAGAAACTCTCTGGCGCCGACTTAGCTGCCCACGCCCGCCAAAGCCACCTCAGCCTCCGGGAAGTGAGCCCGGAGCGCCAGAGCCTGACGGTACTCGGCGCGCGCCTCGTCCAGCCGGCCCAGGGCCGCCAGCGCCTGGCCGCGGTAAAAATGAATCTCCTCGATCCCCACGGTTGCCAGCGGCGCGCTCACCACCAGGGTTCGTTTGGGCTGGCCGGCCTCGGTGTAGGCCTCGAAGGGCTCGAACTGGTACCAGAGCATGCGCTCGCTCGGCAAGCCCAACGTCAGGGCTTCGTCGAACGCCGCGGCGGCCTCGGCGAAGCGCTGCTGGTGCGTCAGCGCTGTCCCTAAATTAAACCAGGCGTACACGTCGGGACTTGACGCTAACTCGGCGCGTGCTGTCCGCTCCGCGCCTTCCCAACCTGGCTCGTGTTCGGCCCTCTGCAAGATTACAGACACGACCGCGGCCTTCTCATCGGGATAGACCGGGATGAAGACGCGGTTGAACGCTCGCCACCAGCGCTCGAAGTCGGCTTCGGAAAGGGTCAGGCTCGGGCCAAGGTAGGAGTCGTTGACCAGGATCGTGCCGGCGGGCCGATCGTAGCCGATGACCAGACGGTAGTGGCCGGTGAGAGGATCGTCATGGCGTTCGAGCCATTGCTCGACGATCACCGGCACCCCATTCGCCACCAGTGATTGCACTGTTTCGAGGTCGCCGTTGACCAGGACCGGTGCGTTCAATCCCTGATCGGTCAAGAAATGCGCCAGTTCGGTCGGACTGACATTTTTGTCTTTCGGGCCACCCTTGAGAATGGGCGCTGCGTCGAACTGTGTCATGGTGCTCCCGTAGATGCTCAGCGCCATGGCAGCCGTCGTCGGACCGCAGTTGTTGAGCTTTTGCCACTCGTGACTGACTCCGCGGAACGCCGCTCGCTCCGCTGCCGGTGTCACGGCCATCGTAGGCGTCGGCGACGGCAGTGGCGAGGGTGTTGCCGTGGGCGTGGGCGTTGCGGTCCATGTGGCGGTCGGCGAGGGGCTCGGCAGCGGGGTGAACGTGGGCGCCAATGTCGCCGTCGCCGGGGGCAAGGTCGGCGTAGGACTCACAACCGCCAGGCGTGCCTCACGAGCACCGCAACCGGCGAGGAGCAGGTCCATCACCAGGAGCACAGCAAGCGTTCGGGGACGGACGCGGAGGACCAGATTGGATTTCATGACTGGAAATGCTAGCGATGACACGGCGGACGTCAAATAGTCACGGATTCGACGATGGGCTCTCTCCTCACATCGTGCGCCCGGTCTGGCCCGATCGAGTGCCACGTGAGCGATGATGCGTAGACATGCAGACCCTGGCAAGTACTTCGCGATTGGCCTCGCGATTGTCGGCAGCCAGGCCGTGGGGTATGATAGGCACCTTAGGATAAGCACTGATGCGGACCGATGCGCCTAGAGAGCCGGTCAAGAAAT
>DOUV01001037.1:4928-13387 GCA_003520455.1 Chloroflexota bacterium
ACGGTCCCCACCAGACTTCGGAAGTCTGAGTACTTGACCGATGCGCCTAGGAGCGCGAGCGTTCCTCCTGCTGCGTGCCAGGGTCTTTGGCCTGCTCCCAGAAGTGCTGCCCGGATCAGACCTGTCACTCCTGTCAACCACGAAAGCTAACCGGATGATGCTGAATGCCATGATCCGCCGCCTGTTCTTCGAGTTGCGCTACCGCCTCGGTCGCGCTCCGTGGGATACGGGCATCTCCCCGCCTGAACTGAAGGCTGTGATCCAGGGGCCGGACGCGCGCTTGCCAGGCCGGGCGCTTGATCTGGGCTGCGGCACGGGTACCAATTCGATCTACATGGCTCGCCATGGGTGGGAGGCGACCGGAGTTGATTTCGCCGGCTCGCCAATCGCCGCAGCCCGCGCCAGGGCGCGTGAAGCAGGTGTCAGCCAGCGCACGCGCTTTCTGCAGGGCGATGTCACTCGCCTCGGCGAGCTCCCGCTGAGCGGACCCTTCGACCTGGTGCTCGATATCGGCTGTTTCCATGGCTTGAGCCCGGCCGGGCGTGCTGGCTACGCCGCCGGGCTGAAAAACCTTACCCAACCAGGCGCGATCTTGCTGCTCTATGCGTTCATGCCACGTGCATTTCTGGGCAGCACGCTCGGGCTGTCTCCCGACGATGTCCGCGCGACCTTCGAACCGGCCTTCGAGGTCGTCGAAATCGCTGCCGGTGCCGATCCTGGTGGCAGCGGCAGCGCCTGGTACCGGCTTCGGCGAAGATAGCGATCGGGGACCGGCGATCGGCGGTGAACGGCCACTTCCCAGGCCGAACACCAGGCCCAAGAACCTCAATCTCTGGTCTCCAGTCTCTCCTCCTCCATTGCCTGGCCTCCGACCGCGTGCTACAATCCTGCCATGATTCGACAAGACCTGTGGCGCCTATCGGCGCCAATGGTGGCAATGGTCTGGCGGCACCTCCCCCTCGGCGTGCGGCGCACGATCCTGTGGAGGGCAACGTCTAAATTCCTGGTGGGCGTTGCCGCTGTTTGCCTGAATAGTCAGGGCCAGGCGTTGCTCCTCAAGCACCGCTTTCATACCGCCGACCGCGCCTGGGGGCTTCCTGGGGGCTGGATGACGCGTGGCGAGGCCCCCGAGGAGGCCGTCCATCGCGAGCTTCGCGAGGAGACAGGCCTCCAGGCTGAGATTATCGCTCCGCTCCTCACCGATGGTGACGGCGAGTGGATCGAGTTGATCTACCTGTGCCGGATCAACAGCGACCAGCCGCACCTTCAAGCGGAAGAGTTGATCGACTGGCGCTGGTGTGATCCGGGAACAGTCGAAGTGCCGATGCTGGCCAGTCATCGGCATGCGCTCAGGCTGGCGGCCCAAAGGTGTGGCGCATGAGTCGTCGCAGGCTGGGGAGTCTGGGCGTGCTGCTCGTGGCTGGCCTGCTCGGCGTTGGCCTGCTCTGGACTCCCCTTACCCGTTTGACGGCTTCCCTGGCCGACGTTCGTGCCTGGGTGACCGGTCTGGGACCACTGGGCCCGTTGGGGTTGATCGTGCTCCAGATCGCCCAAATCCTGGTAGCGCCCATCCCAGGCTACCCTGTGGCCGTCGCGGCTGGGGTGCTCTTCGGCGGTTTCTGGGGCGGTCTCTACAGCACGCTTGGCATGCTCTTGGGCGCTGGCCTGGCCGCCGGCCTGTCGCGCCGTTTCGGCCGGCCACTCCTCGAACGAGTGGTGGCGCGGCCCGATCTCCGCCGATGGGAGCCTTTGGTGCTGAACGGTAGCCCCTGGTTCTGGTTCCTGGCCGTCTTCCTGCCGACCGGTGAGATTCCCTACTTCCTCGCCGGGCTAAGTCGAGTCCCGATAGCGGCACTGCTCCTGGCCATTCTGGCCGCGCGCGGCCCGACGATGTTTCTGATTGCCGCTTTCGCCGCACGGGCCTCCGAAGTGCCATTTATGACCGTCGTCATCGTCAGCCTGCCGCTGCTCACTGTAGCGGCGATCCTCTTTTGGCAGCGTGAGGCGCTGGCCGTCTGGGCGACGACTCGCCTCACCCGCGCCGCGGGCCCCGCGCTGCAGAAGATAGACTAGAAAGTTACGATGCTTCTCGTCGGCCTGACATCACTCAGCCTGCTGATCTACCTCCTGCTCTCGTTCCTGGTCAGTTTCACCCTCCATGAAACCGCCCACGCAGCTGTGGCCTACCTGCTGGGCGACTCGACTGCCAGGGAGCATGGGCGGCTGACTCTCAATCCCCTCGCGCACCTCGATCGCTTCGGCACGTTGTTGCTCCTGACCGTCGGCCTGGGCTGGGGCAAGCCGGTGCCGGTGAATCCCTTCCGCTTCCGCAACGTGCCACCGAAGGTCGGGATGGGGATTGTGGCGCTGGCGGGGCCGGTGACGAACTTTGTGCTGGCACTGGGCACCGCCGTGCTGCTGATGTTCAAGCTCTTCCCCTTCACTCCCAGACTCCTGATCCCCGTGGCCTGGGATATCGCCCGCCGCCAGGCGATGGGCTCGCTTCTGGGGGTTCCCTGGCAGGCCATCGAGCCGCTGCTTTTCTCCTGGGGCGACCTCGCCGCCTGGTTTTTCTGGCTTAACATTTCCCTGGCCGTCTTCAACCTGATCCCGTTCGGGCCGTTAGACGGCTCGCGCATCCTGGCGGCCTTCCTGCCGGATTGGTGGTTCTACGGGCTGGCGCGTATAGAGTTGCCACTGCTGGGCCTGTTCTTTGGGCTCATTCTGGCCGACCGCTTTTTCTTCCACGGCACGGTCCTGGGCAACCTCATCACGCCGGTCGGCTGCTTCTTCTGGCGGCTCTGGATCCCGTACAGCTCGCCCCTCCCAATTTGTACCCCGCTCTAAGCAGCAAGCGGCCCCACGAAGAAGAGCGCCCGGGTGGGGCGCTCTTCTGTCTCGCTTGATGTATCGGTAAAGGGGCTACTGCCAGAGTTGGCTGATGTCGCCGTCGAGGGCGTCGAGGGCGTGCCGCAGCGCACGGACATCCGTCAAGCTGATCGCCGGCTGCGTCGCGAAGTGTTCGGCCTCCTCCGGACTCAACTCGGTCAGGAGATCAGGGCGCGGACCGGGCTGGAGGCGTGCAAACACGAGACCCTGAAACCGGCAGACGGCGCAGATCACCGCGACCAGCCAGATGTGTTCGCGCTCGCCAAGCACGATGACATCCCCGTGGCCGAACGCCGTGTCACACCGGAGACAACGCACGTGCGTGCAAACCTGGCGTACTAACCGGCCCCGAAAATCGGTCTCAGGCTGGCGAGCGGAGTTGTCCATAAGCAGCGAGGACTACGCTTCCTCTTCCTCTTCCTCTTCCGCTTCTACGACTTCCTCGGCGGTCGGAGTGGGTGTTTCAGCGGGAGGCAGGAAATCGGCGGCCGTCTCACCGTGCTCGCCGACAACCTCAACCGGTACGAGTGGCACCACCTCGGCGGCGAGGCGCACCGGCACGCTGTAGGTCCCCAGGGTCTTGATTGGCTCGTGCAACTCGACCTTGCGTTTGTCGATCTCGAGGCCGAGCGTCTCGCTCAGCCGTTCGGCGATGTCGGCTGAAGTCACCGATCCGTAGAGACGGCCCGTCTCTCCCACCTTGACCTCGAACCGGAGCGGACTTCCTTCGATCCGTGCGGACAGCGCCTGAGCCGTGGCGACCTCCCTGGCGCGGCGCTTCTCGGCCTGGCGCTTGATCTGGTCAGTCTGCTTGCGGGCGCCTTTGGTTGCGGGCACTGCCAGACCGCGGGGAATCAGATAGTTGCGAGCATATCCTGGGGAAACCTTGTGGATCTCACCCGTCCGTCCAACATTTACCACATCTTCAATCAAGAGCACTTCCATTGGAATCCACGTTCTCCTTCCATTCGGCACAGATGGTGCGGAGTATATACGAGGAGGTCTAAAAAATCAAAGCCCTTCGAGGCGATTGCGGGGCTCAGGCTTGACAGCTCTCCTCCCGCGTCTATAATTACAGAACCTCGCGAGAGAAAGCCCAGGGCTTCCAGCCCTGGGAGCCCCTAAGGGGGCTGCCCGAGCGTCCACCTCGACGCGCCGGGAGCCCCCCGCGGGGGATCCCCAAGCGAGAACGCCCGGTAGGGGGATCCCCGGTGGGGGAGCCCCGCAGGGCAGAATCGAGCGCAGCGCGAAAAGCAACGTCGAAACCCTTGATTCTGTCGCACTTGGGTGCTATCATGCTTCTGCGAGCACCTTTCCAATCGTATCGGTAGGCGGTTGCGGCGGCGAGTCTCCCGCCGCGTAAAACCGATAGAGTTCTGAGCCTTGCGAAAACCAAGCTGGCTCGCGTGCTCTCTCACGTCCCGTCGGACAGCCGGGACGGTAATCGCTCGTGGACGGGCGGGAAGACCTTGCAGGCAAGGCACGCCCGGGTGAAGCGAGAATCCCACGGTTTCTCCCCGGTGGGGGACGCCCAAGCGAGCAGATCTCGCTTGGGGACGCCCCGCAGGGCGTAACCGTGGGAGTGTCAAAGTCGAAGCTTTTCCAAAGCTGTGGATGCGGACCAAACTTGACAATCGCGTCAAGGTGAGTATACTCACTCGCGCTGTGGACCACGGGGCTGTAGCTCAGCTGGAAGAGCGCTACAATCGCACTGTAGAGGTCAGGGGTTCGAGTCCCCTCAGCTCCACCTCGTACCTCTCACAACCGGACATGGGGCTATAGCTCAGTTGGAAGAGCGCTTGCATGGCATGCAAGAGGTCAAGGGTTCGAGTCCCTTTAGCTCCACTCACAAGTAGCAACGGTGCCTGGCACCTCCTGAGAGGCCAGGCACCTGTTGTCTTACATGCCAGAGCGGCATCGAACAGGAGTAGTAGGTCATCCCGCAGCGAGCCGGGGAGGGTGAGAGCCCGGTACTGTGCCTCGGGAGCGCGTGAGACCGAACTCGCCTGTGAGCCGCGGCCGCCAACAGCGCGTCAGCGTTGAGTAGTTGCCGCCGGGGGCGCCCGTTAACGCGCACACGAGATGTCACGCCGGCCGACCGGGGCCAGGCGTGAAATCAGGGTGGTACCGCGAAGCCCCCTTCGTCCCTGAGTGGCGAAGGGGTTTTTGTTTGGTGGGCAGTGAATAGTGAGCAGTGAATAGTGAGCAGTGAATAGTGAGCAGTGAACAGTGAGGCAGTGAACAGTGAGCAGTGGTACGTTGCGGAGGCACTGATTACTGTTCACTGTTCACTAGCTACTCCTGGGGGCCGGCGAGCACATAGATCCGCTCTTCGAGAGGCACTGATTACTGTTCACTGTTCACTAGCTACTCGTGGGGGCCGGCGAGCACATAGATCCGCTCTTCAAGAGGCACTGTTCACTGTTCACTGGCGCGGTCGCTTCACCCGTGAGGAGAAACAGCATGGCACGCGAAGACCGTTATAACCCAAGTGAGATCGAGCAGAAGTGGCAGCAGCGTTGGGCTGAGACTGAGCTGTATCGTATCAAGATGAACGATACGGCCAACAAGTACTACATGCTGACCATGTATCCCTATCCCAGCGGCAACCTGCACACCGGCCACTGGTATGCCATGGCGCCTAGCGACGCCATTGCCCGCTTCTACCGGATGCAGGGCAAGAATGTCTTCTTTCCAATGGGCTTCGACGCCTTCGGCCTGCCGGCCGAGAACGCTGCCATCAAGCACAACATTCACCCGGCGAAGTGGACCTATGAGAACGTCGCCCACATGACCGAGCAGTTGAAGCGCATGGGGGCCAGTTTCGACTGGAGCCACATGATCATCACCTGCAACCCCGACTACTACAAGTGGAACCAGTGGTTCTTCTTGAAATTCTACGAGATGGGGTTGGCCTACAAGCAGTTTGCGCCGGTGGATTGGTGCCCGAACTGTAACACGACGCTGGCGCGCGAGCAGGTCGTCGGCGAGGAGCGGGTCTGCGAGCGATGCGGAACGCCGGTCATCAGGAAAGAACTGGACCAGTGGTTCTTCCGCATCACCGATTACGCGGAGCGCCTGCTGGAAGGATTGAACCGGATCGATTGGCCGGAACGCATCAAGACGATGCAGACGAACTGGATCGGCCGCTCCACCGGCGCCAACATCCGCTTCCCCGTCGAAGGCACCGACGCGAGCCTGGAGGTCTTCACCACGCGACCTGATACGATCTACGGCGCGACCTTCATGGTCGTTGCGCCCGAGCATCCCATCGTGGAGCAGATTACCGCCCCGGAGCAGCGCGCGGCGGTCGAGGCGTACCGGTACCAGGCCAGCCGCCAGAGCGAGATCGATCGCCTGGCGATCGACAAAGAGAAGAGCGGTGTCTTCACCGGCGGCTACGCCGTTAACCCGATGACGGAGGAGCGCATCCCGATCTGGACCGCCGACTACGTCCTGATGACGTACGGCACCGGCGCGATCATGGGCGTGCCGGGTGGCGATCAACGCGACTGGGAATTCGCCGAGAAGTTCGGTTTGCCCATCGTCCCGGTCACCGAGCCGGCCGGCGGCTTCACCGGCGAGCAGGCCGAGGCCTACGCCGGGCCGGGCGTCATGATCAACAGCGGCCTGCTGAACGGGATGGTCACGCTGGCCAAGTACAGCCGCGAGGAGTGGACCGCGGGGCTGGCAGCGGAGTACGGGGTCGAGTTGAAGCCGGACCAGCCCGAGGCGCGTGAAGAGATCGTCAAGATGCTGGAGGCCCGCGGCGTGGGCGAGGCGGCCGTCAACTACCGCCTGCGCGACTGGCTGATCAGCCGCCAGCGATACTGGGGCGCGCCCATCCCGATCATCTACTGCGAGGCCTGTGGGACCCAGCCGGTGCCCTACGACCAGTTGCCGGTCCTGCTGCCGGAAGACGTGGACTTCCGGCCCACGGGGGAGTCGCCGCTGAAGTACCATGAGGGCTTCCTGCGAACCACCTGCCCCGAGTGTGACGGCCCGGCCACGCGCGAGACCGACACTATGGATACCTTCGTGGATTCGTCCTGGTACTGGTTCCGCTACCTGAGCCCGCACTACGAAGCGGGGCCGTTCGACCCGTCCTGCAAGCCATGGGTCCCAGTTGACCAATACACCGGCGGCGCCGAGCATGCCGTGATGCACCTGCTGTACGCCCGCTTCTGGACCAAGGTCATGCACGACATGGGGCTGATCGAGCACGATGAGCCCTTCAAGCGCCTGTTCAACCAGGGGGTGATCCTGGGGGCTGACCGGCAGAAGATGTCCAAGAGCCGCGGTAACGTGGCCGATCCGGACGCGTTGGTCGCCGAGTACGGCGCCGACGTGGTCCGCACCTACCTGATGTTCATCGGACCGTGGGATATGGGCGGACCGTGGAGCGACGAGGGGATCGAGGGTCTGTCGCGCTTCATGCAGCGCGTCTGGGACTTGGTGGTCCAGGATGCACCGGTGGACCCCGACGCCCGGCCGGCCGAGGCAGAGGTCGCGACGCTGCGTCGCCGGACCTACCAGACGATCGCCAAGGCCACCGAGGATTACAGCACCTTCAACTTCAATACCATGCTGGCGGCGCTGATGAAGTATACCAACGATCTGCGCGAGTTCAAGCAGACCAGCGTCGTCAACTCGTGGGCCTGGGACGAGGCGCTGGAGAGCCTGATCCTGATGCTGGCCCCGGCCGCGCCCTACATCACAGAGGAGTTGTGGGCTCGCATGGGCAACGAGTACAGTGTCCACGAGCAGCCCTGGCCCACGTGGGATCCCGAGGTGGCCCGTGAGGAGACCTTCGAGTTGGTGTTGCAGGTCAACGGCAAGGTCCGCGACCGGGTCCAGGCACCGGTCGGCATCAGCGAGGACAAGGCCAGGGAGTTGGCGCTGGCCAACGAGACCGTCCGGCGCTTCATGGATGGCAAGGAGCCCCGCAAGGTCATCTACGTGCCGGGCCGTCTGGTCAACATCGTCATCTGAACCACGTACTACGTGATGCGTGATGCGTAGATCTTTGCCCGAGATCTCACGCGTTACGCATCACGTTTCATGCTCGTGAGCTTACCTGCACGCGTCCCGCAGCCTGCGCTGCGCCGTTCATTTCTCCCCCTGGCAACCGCCGTCGCCCTCTTCGCGGTCTACCTCCTGACCTACAGCGGCCAGTTCCACTCGATTGACGAGAACGCGGTCTTCGCAGTCAGTCGGAATCTGGTCGAGCACGGCCGGGTGGACATCGGTGCCCTGTTCTGGGGCGCACCGTACTTCGACCAGGGGAGGCTCGGTCCGGACGGCGAGCTCTACTCCAAGTATGGGCTGGGTCACTCGCTGTTGCTGGCCCCACTGGTCTGGCTCGGTCTCCACCTGCCCGGCGTGGGCGTGGTGCAAACGGCCGTCCTGCTCGACGGGCTTGCGACCGCTGCCACGGGCGCGCTGTTGGTGGTCCTCGCCGGACGACTGGGCTTCCCGCGCGCCGGGCCCTGGTTGGCCGCGCTCTATGGTCTGGGCACCTTCGCCTGGGTCTACGCCCGGACGCTGTTCGGCGAACCGCTCTCGGCGCT
>DOUV01000995.1 GCA_003520455.1 Chloroflexota bacterium
CGGCCAGGCGCGAGCGCCGGGCATCGACCGCGGGGATGGCTCCGTTGCCGGGCAACGCGATCCCCAGGGCCTCAGCCAGTGAATTCATTGTCGACGCCGTACCCATCACCATGCAGTGGCCAGCACTGCGGACGATACCATCCTCAATCTCCTGGTAGGTTGCCAGGTCGAGGGTCCCCGCCTGAAACTCGGCCGTCAGCCGCCGGCAGTCGGTGCAGGCACCCAGCACCTGGTCGCCGTAGTGGCCGTTCAACATCGGCCCGCCGCTGACCATGATCGCCGGCAGATCGGCGCTGGCGGCTCCCATCAACGCCGCCGGGATCGTCTTATCACAGTTCACCAACAGCACCACGCCATCGAGGGGCTGGGCTCGAATCATCTCCTCAGTGTCCATGGCCGCCAGGTTGCGGTAGAGCATAGAGGTCGGGCTGAGGAAAATCTCGCCGAGCGAGATGGTGGGAAACTCTAACGGAAAGCCCCCGGCCTGCCAGACCCCCCGCTTGACCGCTTCGGCCAGCGCTCTCAGATGGCGGTTGCAGTTGTTCAGCTCGCTATAGGTGTTACAAATCCCGATGAGCGGCCGGCGCATATCCGCATCGTCATAGCCCATCGACTTCGTAAAGGCGCGATGTGTAAATCCGGCTACCCCACCCTCATTGAAAAAGGTGCGGCTGCGGCCCACTCCATTTGCTTTCTTCTGATCGCTCATTCTGACTTTCTTTCGCGGAGCCCGCGCGCGACCGCCGAGAGCTGGGCCTCATTCAGCCGCAAGTGCGAGGCTTCGGCCAGGAGTCGCTCCACCTCCTCCCAGCGGCTGGCGTAGGTGATCATGGTCCCGGCTCCTTCAGCAAGCCGGCAGCCGCGAGCTCACGCTCCCAGCGCGCCAGCTGCTCCAGCACTCCATCGATCGAGGGATAGACCTGGCCGCGCTTCTCGACACATCCGAGGGTAAAGAAGTTGATTCTCTCGCCGGCCCCACCCATGTCGCGCCGGCGGGGCCGTTCATCCGTCAAGATTCCGAGGATCCCCTTCTTGGTTGGGTCGTGATTCGCTAACTCGTAGAAGATGCCCATCTCGCACGCGGTGCCGCTGCTGACGTCTGGATCATCGAGCAGGGCGACCAGGGCATTCGCCCAGCGCACACCCTCCAGGTCAACCCGGAAGACCTCCCGGGGCACACTCCTCGACTGGCGCGCATTGTGCTCCTGTTCCTGTGGAACGAAACAGTCGTGCCCGGCCTCCCGCAGGCGGCGGACATTCTCGGCATGGAACGCGCGGTGGGCAGGGCTAAAGAGCGGACCTGCGATGTACAGTCGCATGGTTAGACTCCCCCCGATTCGAGCGCATCCATGGCGGCCCGGAAACTGGGGTAGACCTGGCCCAACTCCAGGATGCTCTGCCGGATCTGGGGCGTGAGTGCCCGGTCACCACCACTCCAATCCCAGCCCGCTACCCGCGTGTCATGGAGAATCCCGATGATCCGGCGCGGGTAGCTCCCCTCGCGGGCATGCGCGTGGAACGCACCGATCTGAGCCGCGACGGCATCGTCAACAGTATAGCCATCGAGCACGGCCATCAGCAAACCCGCCTCGCGCAGCGCCTGGTAGGTCGCCTCAAAGTCGAACCGGTCGGCGGCGCTCGGCGTCTCCGGCGCTTGCCAGCCGCCCTCGTGCGGGACGAAAACCTCGTGGCCGCTCCGGCGGAGCGTTGCCGCTGCGTTCGAGATATACTCGCGGGCGTACGGGGTCGCCGACGGCCCGGTCAAGACGATTTTCATCGGACCAACCCTCCCGTTGGCATCGTGCGACCCTGCTCCCAGGCATGCAGGTGGGCAATGATGTCGTCCAGCGTGCGATAGACAGTCCCGACATCCAGGATACAACCCAGGGTGAACGCATTCACTGCCGGTACCCCAGCCGCCGCCCGCCGGTAGGCACGATCGTCGGTGAGCAGTCCCAGAACGCCTTTCTTGTTCGGATCGTGCTGCTTCATCGCCCAGAAAAGGCCAATCTCACAGGCCAACCCGCTGCAGATATCAGGACCGTCCAGCAACGCCACCACGGCGTCGGCCTCAGCCACCATCTCGTAATCCATATCGAAGATGGCCACCGCTGTCTTGGGCGTGCCGGTGTCCCACTCGAAAGCACGTGTGAGACTCCGCTCGTGCGGCACCAGACAGATAAGCCCCTCGCTCCGCAGTCGGGCCGCATTGCGGGCATGCAATGCCCGCTGATACGGTGTGAAGAGGGGACCGGCAATGTACAGTTTCAGTGCCACAGCAACACTCCAATCTCTCTCAGCCCTTGAGCCCGCTCATCACCACCCCACGCACGTAGTACCGCTGCAGCAAGAGAAATAGCAGTATGATCGGGAGCGTCGCAAAGGTACTGGCGGCAAACGTCAACCCCCACTGCGTCTGGACCTCTGTGGCAAATGTGGCAATCGCCACCTGGACGACCCGTTTTTCCGGTCCCGGCGCGACGATGAGCGGCCAGAAGAAAGCATCCCAACTCGCTTGAAAGCGGATCAGGGCAAACGTGATCAGCGCCGGGATCGCATTGGGGATCACCACGTAGCGAAAGGCGCTCAGGTGCGAACAGCCGTCGATGCGAGCGGCATCCACCAGGTCACGCGGAATGTCCAGGAAAAACTGGCGCAGCAGGAAGATGCCCAACGCATTGGCAATCCACGGCACGATGAGCGCCTGGTAGGTATCGACCCAATTGAGGGTCTTCATCTCCAGGTAGAGCGGGATTGCCAACGCTTCAAAAGGAATAATCATCGTACTCAGGAAGAGAGCGAAGAGCACATTCCGGCCTGGGAAGTCCAACCGGGCAAAGGCGTAGGCCGCCATCGCATTGACGACCAGACTGCTCAGCGTCACAGCGACTGCAACAAAGACACTATTGGCAATGTAGTGCGTGAAAGGAAAGGGATTGAGCGCCATCAGCCCTCGATAATTTTCAAGCGTCCAGGTCTGCGGAATGAACGTCTTCCAGTTCAATGGATAGATGTATTGGAAGATCTCAAGCTGAGGCTTGAACGAGGCCAGAAACATCCAGAGAAATGGGATGATGAAAAAGAGCGCCGCAAGCGTCATGAGTACGTACCGCACGCCCCCCACCAACCAGCCCCACCAGCCGCGCGCCAGCCGGCCGCCCGCCGGTCGCTCAGCCTGATCACGGGCCACCGCCGCGGAATCAAACGCGGGTCCAATCGCCACCAGTTCTCCTCCTTTCCTTAGTATTCCACGTCAGTATTCGACGTCACTGCGGAACAACCGGAACTGAATCGCCGTCAGCACCAGCACCAGTCCCAACAGCAGAAATGAGAGCGCTGAGGCGTAGCCCAGCTTGAAGTACCGAAAGGCAGACTGGAAGATGTAGAAGACAAGCGTTTGCGTGCTGTCGGCGGGACCACCATCCGTCATGACGTAGATCGGCGTAAAGACCTTGAACGCACTGATGGTGCTCAGAACGACCACGAAAAGGAGCGCCCGGCGAATAAGCGGAACGGTGATATGGCGGAACGAGTGCCAGCCGGTCGCCCCGTCGATCCCCGCAGCCTCGTAGAGGTCCTCCGGGATGTTGTTGAGACCTCCAAGCAAGACCAGCATCGAGAAGCCAACTTCCTTCCACACACCAAGAATGACGATGCTCCACAGCGCCAGGTGAGGGCTCGTCAGCCACTGTTGAGGTGGCAAGTCAAACGTCCGCAACACGCTGTTGATCAACCCGTTGTCGGTGTGATACATGATTTTCCACACTGTCGACACAACGACCAGCGAGGTCACGACAGGCAGGAAGTAGGCTGAACGGAAAAAAGCCACACCCGGCAGATAGTCACGGATCAACAGCGCCAGCACCAACGCCAGGACCACCTGCAAAATCACCAGGCCAACGCTGTAGACGGCAGTGTTGATTAGTGCCCTGGCAAAGACCGGATCACCCAATGCAGTGGTATAGTTTCTCAGACCCACGAAGGTGCGTTGAGTTGAGAGCAGGGGGGCGTCGAAGAAGCTGATCTGGAAGGCCTGCACGATCGGGAGGAAGGAAAAGGCCACCAGGCCCACCAGGGCTGGTAAGATGAGAATGAAGGCGGCTCGATATTCTTCCCACTTGAGACCATACAGGCGCCGGCTTCCCATATCACACCATCCTCTCCTGGAAGCCGGGTCTGGGGCGACGCCCCAGACCCGGTAACCTCTCCAAGATCCAGACCAGCCACGGGCACAAAACACAGCCTGAAAGCCTGGCCCCCTCGCTACTGAGCACAGTGAGGATCGACAGCGTCTCCACTGGAGCGCCGCTCAAGCCACGAGCAGCGGGCTGAGCTCCTCCGCCACACGTCAGTGGCCCAACTCGGCGTCGAGTTTCTTTGCTGCGGCATCAAGGGTCGTCTGCGGATCTTGCCCGATGGCGATGGCGGTGATAGCCTGTTGGAAGGTGTCGTAGAAGAAGGTATAGCTCGGCACCGGCGGGCGGTTGGCCGCGCATTGCTGCAATTCGTCCATGAAAATGTTCCAGGGATACTCTTTGAACTTGGGCGAACTCTCGATCACCGACTTACGGGCCGGCAGATATCCGCTCTTCTCGACCCACTCGGCGTGCTTCTCGCGCGTGATCCAATCGGTAAAGAGCCAGGCCTCTTCCGCGTGCCGAGTCTTGGAGGAGATCGCGACGTTCCAGCCGCCGGTCATGACCGAACACTGCTTGTCTCGAAACAGTGGGACGACGGTGTATTTGAAGTCGGGAAACTTTTCATCCAGGACCGGACGGAAGGAACTGGGTGCCTGGAAGATCGCGATCTTCCCTGTCGGGAAGCCATCAGGGATCGGCTCGACCGAGATAACCTTGTGTTTGGTAAAAAGATCTCCGTACCAGGTCAATGCTTCGACCGTCGTTGGGCTATTGAGGTAGCTACTGGCTTTTGTCAGGTCGTCGGAGAGGACCTGGCCGCCATGCTGATAGACCACCGGGAGTACCGACCAGTCTCCAAGCTGACGCTGCACACCGAACCCCCATACTTCAGTTTGATCGCCAGACCGTTTGGTGAGCTTCGTGGCCGCATCGACGAACTCATCCCAGGTCCAGGCGTCATCGAGCGAGCTGGGGAGGTCAATCCCCGCCGCCTGCGCCATCTCGGTGTTGACGTAGAGGGCTTCGGTCAGCTGGTGCATCGGGACAGCGTAGGTCTTGCCCTGATACGTCGGTTCTTTCCAGGCTGAAGCCAAGTAGTCGTTGCGGTTTTCCTCGGTGATATACTTGTCCAGAGGCATCAGGGCACCCTGCTGGGCGAACGAAGCGGTGCGCACGTCCATCCAGAAAACATCGGGCGCCTCCCCGCCGGCGAAGGCGGTCGAGACCTTCTGGTGGTATTCGTTGAAGGGGAACGAGTCAAGCTGAATCTTGATATTGGGGTGAGCCTGCTCGAAAGAGGCAATCAGATCCTGCATGGCTGAGACCAGCAGGTTATCCTGCTGCATCCAAAACTTGAGGGTGACCTGCTGCCCTGAAGCCGGCGCGGCGGTTGGCGCCGCGCCCGCCGGGGTACTTGCCGCCTCTTTCTGAGAACCTGTTTGGGCCGGCGGCGCCGCTGCCTGCCCACCACACGCGACAAGCAGCAGGGCGACGATCAGCCCGACACTGATGAGCGACCAGCGACGGCCGAAAGGCTCAATGCGGTGCATGAGAATCTCCTCCTTCTCCAATAATAAAGCGATCATCCCGGGAGAATGGGCCGAGAACCGAGATCACAGCTCCCCAAGGCAGGAACTGCGGGAGCGCAAAGAAACTCAGCGCAGCAGGCCTGCGCTGCCTCAAGTCTTCAGGCACTGGCTGGGTGCGCCAACCGTCAACCGACGGCGGACGGCCGATTATGGCGGCTGCGAGCGAAACGGACGCCCCACGCCGCCGCCCGCGCGACCGCCTCGG
>DOUV01000500.1 GCA_003520455.1 Chloroflexota bacterium
CGTTGATGATGCCGCCGCCCCAGTCGAAGCAGATCGGGTTGCGATGGCCCACCCGCGGCAGTGGCCCAACGGACTTGGCGGTGACGGCACCCGCACCTCCCTCGGCGGCGCGCCGCAGCAGGGTCGCCGAGGTGCCGATGATGCCCGAGGCGAGCACGAGCGGGTTGGGAAGGGTGGCGGTGCCTAATCTTGTCCGTAGTTGTTCAGTCATCCACGTTGCGCTTTTGGAGGTCCACACGTGACGCGGGATGCGTGATCCGTGACCTCACGCGTCACGTTCTTCTTCACCAAAGGCCAGGCGCTCTGCCTGGGCGGTCACAGTCGCGTAGACCGGGCCCAACGTTGTCTGCAACGTCGCCGGCGCGAACGAGGGCTGGCCCAGCCGTTGGAGCAGGCTCAGCGGCACCTGGGGGGCACGCGGTTGAACCTGGAAGTCATCCAGGGGGGCGGCCAGGCGCCAGAACTCTGTGGGATCCACCGGCAGGGCAGTGGGCGGTACGTCCGCGGCCGGTAGCGCGGTGAAGTCAGGCCCTTGCTCTTCTTCGGCTCCGGCTCGGCGCGCTCGCAGCCCCTCCAGGATCTGCTCCTGGGTGCGGCCGCGGAGGCGGAAGAGCATGAACGGATCGTCGTCGAAGGCTTCGCCCAACAGGAAGTAGACCGCGGCGACATGTTTGCAGGGGTTCGCCCAGTCGGGACACGAGCAGTTCGTTTCCAACTCCCTGGACGAGGTCGGGAAGAGGCTGACTCTGGCTGCGGAGAAAGCCTCTTCGATATCGGTGGGCATCTCCCCGGCCAGGAGCTGGGCCGTGAAGATGGCCTGACCGGCCAGCACGTCCAGCACTCGCTCCCACTCCTTGTCCTTGAGCGGGGCCACGCGAATGCTCACCTTATAGGGTGTGGGGCGGCTCCCCTGGACGCGGGCCGTGATCTCGTTGCCCTTCTCTTTGATGTCCATCACCTGGCCGCGCCGGGCGTAGGAGCGCCCCCGGCTCAGGCGGCCGGAGTCCATGATGCGGCTCAGGGCCTGGGTCCAGCGCTGCGCCCACCAACTCTTGCCGATCGCGCCGGACTTGCTGCGCGCCTTGATGCCGCCCTCGACCGGGATGGGCGTGGTTCGTTCGTAATATTCCCACCAGGGCATAACGCATCCCTTTCGCAGTGGCAGATTGCCCGGGCTGGCGATCAGCCCTGCCTTGACGCCAGCGATGGAGGTGAATGGAACCATCGCAGGCCGCAGACGCGAAGAAGCGCCTTCCATCTATGCTTCAGAAGCGAGACCTCATGACGGTGGTCTCGCGTCACTCTCCCACCGCCTCCGGCCGCAGCGTCAGGACCTCGCGCAGGTCGTCGGTCGAGAGCTCGGTCAGCCAGCTCTCGTCGGCGGTCACGATGCTCTCAGCCAGGGCCTTCTTGCTCTCGATGAGCTGGTCGATGTTCTCTTCGAGCGTCCCGACGCAGAGGAACTTGTGAACCTGCACGTTGCGCGTCTGGCCGATACGGAAGGCGCGGTCGGTGGCCTGGTTCTCTACGGCCGGATTCCACCAGCGGTCGAAGTGGAAGACGTGGTTAGCCGCGGTCAGGTTGAGCCCCACGCCGCCAGCCTTCAAGGAGAGGATGAAGCAGGGGGGCGCACCGTCGCTGCTCTGGAACCGTTGGATCATGCGCTCGCGCTGCTTTTGGGGTGTGCCGCCATGCAGGAAGAGGACCTCGCGGCCGAAGGTCTCCTGCAAGTAGCTCTTGAGCATCTCACCCATCGTAGCGAACTGGGTGAAGACCAGCGCCCGCTCGTCGATGGTCAACACTTCCTCGAGCATCTCGGTCAGCCGCGCCAGCTTGCCGCTACGACCAGCCAACGGAGAGCGGTCACCCACAAATTGGACTGGGTGGTTGCAGATCTGCTTGAGCTTGAGGAGCGTGCTCAGCACCAGCCCCCTGCGTTGAATCCCCTCGCTCTCCTCGATCTGCTGCATCGAATCCCGCACGACTGCCTCGTAGAGCGTGGCCTGCTCCGGCGTCAGGTTGCAGTAGACCTTCATCTCCAGCTTGTCGGGCAGGTCCTGGATGATGGTGGGGTCGGTCTTGACGCGGCGCAGGATGAAAGGGCCGACCAGGTGGCGTAGCCGCTGCGTGGCCGTCTGATCGTGGTAGCGCTCGATAGGCAGGGCGAACTCGGCGCGGAAACCCTTCTGCGAGCCCAGGAAGCCAGGATTCAGGAAGTGCATGATCGACCAGAGCTCGGAGAGGCGGTTCTCGACCGGGGTGCCGGTGAGCGCGAGGCGGAAGTCGGTTGGGAGGCGGCGCACCGCCTTCGTCTGCTGGGCAGACGGGTTCTTGATATTCTGGGCCTCGTCCAGAATGACGGTGCTCCAGCGGACGTGGGACAACAGGTCGGCGTCGCGGCGGGCCAGGCCGTAGCTGGTGATGACGACGTCGTGGGCCTCGACCTGCTTCAAAAATTCCTGGCCGCTGGCCCGATCGGCGCCATGATGGAGCATCACATGCATCTCGGGGGCGAAGCGGCGCACCTCGCGCTCCCAGTTGCCGGTCACCGAGGTCGGGCAGACAACCAGGGCCGGCGGCACCTGCTCGTGCTCCTCGCGATCGCGCTGCAGGAGTGCGATCGTTTGGATCGTGTTGTGGCAGAGGATGTTGTTCGCGACGAAATTGTGGTGGCCGGCTACCTCGAAATCGTAGACCCAGCCGTCATACTCGACCTCCTCGATGGTCTGGATTCGGCAGTGGAAGATCTCCTGGTCGAGAAGGTACTGTGATTGCTGCTGCGTGGCGCTCAACTGTTCTTCGTCCAAGCCGGCGCAGGCGTCGAGCGTCTGGGCTGTCCACCTCGAGCGCCTGGGTTGGCGATACTGCTGCTCGGCGGCCCCACTGAGAGGGCCATCACCCGCCGCCACGACTCGCTCCAGGCTCGCGCGCGAGAACTGCTGCGACCCGGCAGTGTAGACAGGATTGTGCATCCCGCAGGGGCGCGCCGGCCGCCTGGTCGTTGCGACGGCTTCAGCCACGATCTCGGAGGCCGGGACGCCCGCGATGTTTGGGTTATTCATCGGGGCACAAATCTCTTCGAGACGCCGCTGTTTCTCCGGGCTGATGAATCCGATCTGCTGCAAGAAGGTCCGGGCCGCGGTCCCCTCGATGGTGCCGATTGAGTAGGTGCGGAAGAGACCGTGGCCGTTCGTGGCACGTTTCTGGTTGGTAGCGAGACGCATCCAGATACCGAAGCGCCGCAGGAGCACCGAAAGTTGCTGAATGAGCAGGGGAGAGGCGCTGCTGATCTCGATGCTGCGCCTGCCCGGCACGGTGCTGGCCTCAGCCTCGAAGTAGTTCCGCAGGAACAGGCGCACGCTCTCCAGGTCTGCCTGCATGATGAAGGGTGGAATCGCCTTCTCGCGCGAGCCCTTTCCCCATTCGTATCCCCTGGCTTCCAGGAATTGGCGGTAGGCCTGGCTGTTGACCGTGAGGGCCGGGGCTTTGCTGGAGGAGCAACGAATAGTCGGACGGTTGATCTTGAGACCGTAGCGCTGACCGATCCGCTGGAGGACCTGGCGGAGTTCCTCCAACCGTTCGGTCTCCTGCTGCGAGATCGTGATGGTTCCCCGTTCGGGAAGTTCGTGCCCCTCGGCAAGCTGCCAGGCGAGAAACGTGACCAGATCGGGGTCCTCCGGCTGTCCCTCCCACAACAAGGCGGCCGGCACGCAGACGTCATCGCCGACCTCCAACTCGTTCGTCCAGCCCTTCCTCGTCAAGAGCCGATGGGCGTGGGTGATGGTGATGCTGCTGCCATCTTCCAACCTGATCGTTCGCAGGGTCTCACGAACGTACTGCCGGTAGAGCCGCCGGACGGGGGCCGGCACGATCCGGCCGCGTTCCTCGTCAATGGCGTTCACGAGCAAGGGTTCAGAGGGGGTAGCCCAAAACCCTTCTCCGTCAAACCACTCGTCCTTCGCGTAGGATGACCACGCGCGTTCGGCCGTCTGGTCCAACCCGTTCACGTAGACGAACGAATCTCGAGCCAGGCACTTTCCGAGTCCCATATCGTCTGCCAGGCAGGCGCCGAGGCCCCAGCGGCGCATGAAGGCCAGCCAGGAGAAGCCGCGCTGTTGGTAGGGGCGCAGCTCGGCCTCCAGGCCCTCCGGTTGGGACAGCAGGTCGGGCTGGTCGCCCTGCTTGAGCCGCTCCAGCAAGTCGCTTAGCCAGCCGGTGACCTCCACGTCCCCGACCGGAAGCCCATCGATCTCGCCCTCGGCGTTCAGACCCCACATGAGCGCTTCCAGCACGCTCATCTGCGCCTCCGCCTGGTGCCGCTCCCAGAAACGGATCGCGGCCTCAATCTCCTCAGGGTTGAGGACGACCCACTGGCCGCGGAGTTGGACCAGCGGGGCCTTCAGCCGCACCAGGGCCTCGAACTCCTCTCGGGTGAGCGTCTGGTCGCCCAGGACGACCTCCCACTGATAGGCAACCAGGTTTTCCAGGCTGAGAATGCCTTTGGAGATGGTGCTGGGCGGCTCCTTGGAACTGTTCACCTTCAACCGCGCCCCCAGGCGGCGGCCGGGTTTGTTCCACCAGGGCGGTACCAGCACTCCAAAACTGCTCTGCTCAAGCAGCGGGGCGGCCTCCCGCAAGAAGGTGTAGGCCTCATCGGTGCGGAGCGCGGCCTCGGTGGGGCGGCGCTCGCGCAGGCTGCGCTCCAGGGGCGGGAAGAGGCGCGAGGCGTAGCCGAGGGCCGTCAGCAGCCGTTCCTGGGGCTCGTTGAAGCGGCGGTTCAGGTAGGTGACCGTCTTGCCGCGGGCCTTCCAGACCTCACTGGCGGGCACCAGCAGACTGGGATCGTCCCTGGCCTGGAGAAGGAACTCGACCGGCCAGTTTGCCTCCGGCGTGTCGGGCACCTCCAGGCGCAGGCAGACTCGGAAAGCGGCGTCGCCGGCGACCTGCAACTGGCGCACCCAGGCCTTGTGGGCCCGAACCAGGCCGCTGAGCGTGAAGGCCGGGCCCTCGACGCTCGGGTCGGGGCCGAAGAGGGCGTTGAGCCAGCTCACGGCCACGTCGTCGCCCTTCAGAGGGTGCCAGTTCGTGGCGTGCCACTCGCGGACGGCGGCGTCCACGGCCGTCGCGAGGAAGTCCTCCAACAGGCGGTGCGGCGGCGCCGGCT
>DOUV01000609.1 GCA_003520455.1 Chloroflexota bacterium
AGGCCTTGGGTGCACTCTTCGCGTCGGCCGGCGTCTAAGTCGGTGGCAGAAAGGACCTACAACTTTAGCCACCTATCACTTTGCTCGGAGCAGGCAGCGAAACCGACGTAACCTGGCCTGGCAATTATGAAGATTCGCACAATTGGCCTGGCCGTGGTCAGCGATCCTCGATGAACAGGCCAACCCCCATAATTTCAAGGGTAAAACCTGACGTCGGCTCAAGGCGCATGATCAGAAACCTCGGAAGTCTGGCCCGCGCCACAGCCTCCTTGGAATATGAGTTGAAAAAGGAGAAGGGGGAGTCAGGAACGAGCCGAGCCTCGATTGGCCCGCGTACGTCTGTATCGTTGCGACACTCTGGAGAACCTGTGATTGCGATTTACCCGGGGAGTTTCGACCCTCTGACCGATGGCCACCTCAACATCATTCACCGCGCAGCCCGGCTGTTCGAGGAGTTGGTCGTCGTCGTGGCGTACAACCCGCGGAAGCGCACCATGTTCAGCATTGAGGAGCGCACCCGTCTGGTCCGCGAAGCGGTTGCTGATCTGCCCAACGTGCGGGTCGACAGTTTCAGTGAGATGCTCCTTGTGGACTACGCCGACCAACTCGGAGCGGGTGTGATCGTGAAGGGATTGCGCAACCTCAACGATTTTCAGAACGAGTTTCAACAATACAACATGAACCATGAGATGGCCCCTACGCTCGAGACCCTCTTCTTCCTGGCTGATAGCGACGAGATTTTCGTCAGTAGCACCCTGGTCCGTGAGATGATCCGCGAGCACGGCGGCTATCAACTCTTTGTGCCGCGCCCGGTCGAGGAAGAGGTGAAAGGCCGCCAATGAGTGGAGCGAACGGACGCTGGCTCATCGCCCTGGATCTGGACGGCACGCTCTTCGGAGATGACCTGGTCATCGCACCACGGGTCCGCCGGGCAATCGCCGCGGCCCAGGCAGCGGGCCACCTTGTCACGCTGGCAACCGGCCGGAGCTTTGCCACGACCCAGCCAATCGCCGCCGATCTGGGTCTCAGCGACCCACTCATCACCTATCAGGGCGCCGTGGTACGCACGCCGGGCGAGATCATCTGGCAGCGCACCCTTACCCTCGAGGTCGCGCGCCGGGCGCTCCACTTCTCGGAGGCCAGGGCCCTTCCGACCCACGTCTACCTTCCCGAGGGAGTCTTCGCGGCCCGGCGCACACCAGAAACGAGTGTGTACGAGGCGATGCATCCCGGCGTCAGGATCCAGTTCGTTGGATCCCTCAGTGCTTTTTTGACCGTTGGCCCGATCAAACTGCTGCTGATCCTCGATCCAGCGCGCACCGACGCCGTGTTGCGGGAACTGACAAGCCATCTCGGCTCCAGCGCGGCGGTCGTCCGTTCCCATTCTCTTTTTGTCGAGGTCACCCACCCAACGGTCAGCAAGGGACAGGCGCTGCTGGCCCTGGCCGCGCGCGCCGGGATTCCCCGCCAGCGCACGCTGGGGATTGGTGATAACCATAATGACCTGCCCCTGATCGCGGCCGCGGGCGTCGGCGTGGCGATGGGCAATGCCACCGCCACTCTCAAGGCGCTCGCCGACTGGGTCGCGCCATCCGTGCAGGAAGATGGGGCCGCCGTGGCTATCGAGCGCTTCATTCTTGGATCCCTGGATTGCTCGTGAGCGATCCCGAAGCCGGGCTTGAGCGTTGGATCGAGGCAGAGAGCCGCGCCGCCGAGCGCCGCCGGCTGCACGCTCAGTTGCGCCAGTACGACATGGCCGAGATGGTCAGCTACGTGGCAATCCTGGCCTGGGTCATCGCCATGTTTGTGGGCTACTACCTCGGCTGGGTCAGCGCCGCGCTCGCGGGGCTTGTTACACTCTGGAGCTTCCTGGCCGGTGCTTTCGTTATCTGGCAGATCAAGATTCGCCAGCGCGCCGTGCGGGCGCAGTTGGTTCGGCTCGACGCCGATTGAGCCCGCGAGTCCAGTTTCTCAGCCGTCAATTCGTGTGATGAATTGACGGTCTATTGTTTTATGATCAATCAATGGTACAAAACCCCTTGCCTGGGATGGTGATTGGTGCTATACTTCGTGACAAGATTTGTACCAAATCCTGAGTGAAAGGATGAAAGATGGCGACCCGTATTGATCTCGTGGAGGATGTGCTGCCTATCTCCGAGCTTCGCCTCCGCGCGGCGCAGGTCATCAAGAAGATCCAGGAGACCCAGCGCCCTCTCATTATCACCCAATACGGTCGTGCCGTCGCCGTCCTACTCGACGTCAATCAATTCCAGAGCCTGCAAGACGATCTGTCTGAGCTTGAGGCCCGTCTCCAGAAACTCCAGCGAGAACACGAATCCGCCAACCGCCCGGGCGGCAACAGTAGCTGACTGTCTCGGCAACGAACAGGACGCCGGCACCGAAGAGTGCCGGCGTCCTGTCTTTTCGCCGGCGAGAATTTGATCGCCCGTGCCGCTCGAGCTACTCGCGCCTCCTGGGAAGGTGAGGTGGCTCTCAGGCGAGCGGGCTCACTTTGAGCATCTGAATCGGCGGCGGTCCACCCGTGGCACCCTCCTCGGCGGATGCTGCCAGCGCCTGTACTACCCGGGAGCTGACCTGATTGACAGTGGACATATCCGAAGCCGTCCAGAAGTGCACTTCGAGCGTGATCTTCTGGTCCTCGAGACCGGTGACAACGGCGGCTGGTGGTGGGGTTGGAAGCACACCCTCCACGGTGCGGACGATCTCTCCAATCGCCTGGCGGGCCTGATCGAGCGTCTGAGCGGTATTGACTGTCAGCGTCAGGCCCGAGCGGCGCAGGGAGTAGCGCGTCAGGTTGACGATCGGGCTGGTGTAGAGCGTGGCATTCGGAATGATGATCTGGCGACGATCGGGCGTCTGCAGCATGGTCGCCCGCAGACTAATCCCCTCGACCTCGCCCTCAAACGCGCCACTCTTGATCTGGTCGCCAATGCCAAACGGGCGCTGGATGAGTAACAGCACGCCCGCTATAAAATTCTCCAGGATGTTGCGAAGGGCAAAACCGACCGCGATGCCGACAACGCCCAGACCAGCCACCAGGCCACTGACGTTCTGGCCCCAAATTTCCAACACCACCACAATTCCCAAGACCAACATTGCAAAGTAGACAACCTGGCCGATGAGGAGTTCGATCTCGATAGGCCAGTGGGTCGCCTTCGCGCTGGAACTGACCTGGATGCGCAGGCGCCTGGCGAGCCACCAGAAAAAGATGGCGACGATGAGACCAAAAACCAGTGCAGGCAGGCTTAGAAATAACCCCGTGATGTATTCCCTGGCGCGGGCAATGAGGATCTCATAGAATAAAGAGCTCGGTGGCACCCGGTCGCTCCTTTACAATAACAACAACGCTGGCGTTGATCTCTCACGCCAGCGTTGTCATAGCAACAGCGTATGCGCATACATCGCGGTCACTCCTCGACGGTCAGACGCGAAACGATTGCGGAGACAGTACGCGAGTGGAATAGCCGCATGGAACCAATCCAAAACGGATGTTTTGAAACAGCCGGTGCGGCGCTGCGACTGGCTCGATGACTCTCCCTCTTAACCAGAAGAACTGCGAGCATTCTCCCGATAGCGATAGGTGATTCGTCCTCGTTCGAGATCGTACGGGGAGAGTTCGACCCGCACCTTATCCCCGAGAAGCACCCGGATGTAATTCTTGCGCATCTTCCCCGACAGATAGCCGAGGATCATCTGACCATTCTCGAGTTGGACCCGGAACATCGTGTTCGGGAGCGCCTCGACAATGGTCCCATCTACATACAACTTCTCGTCACTTGCCATTCACAACTCCTTTTGTGTGGGTGCCACTCTCCTCACTTCCGGACCATCCGAAGGATCCAATCAGTGGCACGAATCGAACAGCTTCCAACACCTGCCTGGTGAGCTGTCCATCGGCACCACGCACCAGGCGAACCAACTGCTGTGCCCGGCGCTCCCCGACCGGTACCACCATCCGCCCGCCGAGAGCCAGTTGCTCCAATAGTGGAGGCGGCACGCCGGGGGCCGCCGCTGTCACGAGGATCGCATCGAAGGGCGCGCGCTCCACCCAGCCCAGGCTGCCATCCCCCACCCGGAGGAAGACGTTCGCGTAGCTGAGCTCGCCGAGCACTCGATACGCCCGTTCCGCCAACCAAGAGTAGCGCTCGATCGAGTAGATCTCAGCCGCGAGCCGCGACAAGATCGCGGTCTGGTAACCAGACCCGGTACCTATCTCGAGGACGCGATCGCCCGGCCGCAAGGCCAACGCCTCGGTCATCAACGCCACCACGAATGGCTGTGAGATCGTCTGCCGGCACCCAATCGGGAGCGGCCGATCCCTGTACGCCTCCCACTGGAAGGGCTCGGGAACAAACCGGTGGCGGGGAACGCTTGCCATCGCCGCTAACACGCGGCGGTCACGCACCCCGCGGCACCACAAGCGGTGCATGACCAGCCGCTGACGCTGCTCGGCAGCCCACGGCTCATACACCTGCATTTCTCCCTCGGGTCCGACCCGTTGCCTGTGCCTCGCCCTGTTCCGCTACGGACGGTGCTCAGCCCCGGACGCGGAAGGTACTGAACTCACCGCGGTAGGGCTCCTCACGCACGTCGGCTCTGGTGACGAGGGCACCCTCTGGACCGCTTTTCGTCCAGTGGAGCAGGCGCTCCACAGCGTCGGCAGGTCCCTCGGCCACTATCTCGACCCGACCGTCAGGCAGATTGCGAACCCAACCCGTCAGTCCGAGCTGCTGAGCGACTGCTCGCGTCGTGGCTCGAAAGAAAACCCCCTGGACACGCCCGGCGATGAAAACGTGAACCCTCCGCCGAGAGTTCATCGTACCGTTTGACCGCTCGACCATGAGTGAGGGCCTCGAAATCGGTGTCCGTCGCGGAGATGCACCCGCCAAGACCCCATCGCCTGGTTTCAAGACAACAGGCCGCCTGATGTGCTGCTGCGGCCGCAGAGAAAAGGTCTCCACGATCAAGCAAATCCGAAGCCCATTGTACCTGACCTGTCCCGTGGTCGTCAATTACAGGCGGGGGAATGTGGGCGGTAGCCAGGGGCAAGCGGTCCTCCCGGGAGCGCGGGTGGAGGCCCGCCTGGGCAGGCGCGTCGTCGCACGTCTTCGGCTCGCCTGTTGGGGCGCCTCGGAGCGCCGGCTTCTTCGATTGACACCCGGTACCCCCTATGTTAGACTTGCCGCGGATTTCACAAGGGCCAGAGCATGCTTCAGCGGCCAACACTTCTTGCCATCCTGGCTCACCCGGACGATGAGTCGTTCGGGCCGGGCGGGACGCTCGCTCGCTACGCCTGGCAGGGCGTCGACACTGTACTCGTGACGGCGACGAATGGTGGCGCCGGTGTCACCGGGGGCCTGACCGACCAGGTCAATCTGCCGGCGATGCGCCACCGCGAACTGATGGGCGCTGCGGCGCTGCTCGGGATTGAGACTGTCTTCCACTGGGCCAATCCCGATGGCGAGTTGGCGGCGGTGCCAGTGGAAGAGGTCGTCTCGCGGCTGGTGCGGGTCTTGCGTGGCCTCCAACCCCAGGTTGTCATCACCTTCGGGCCTGAGGGCGGTGGCAACGAGCACCCAGATCACATCGCGATCCACCACCTCGCCACGACAGCCTTCGATGTCGCCGCCGACATCCGGCAATATTCCACGCCGGGTCTTCCACCGGCCCATCCGGCGAAGCTTTATGCTCTGACCGTTGCCCCGGAGGCGCCCCAGCGTGAGCGCATTGTCTTTCTGGCCCCGACCACGCGGATTGACATCAGTGCTGCGCTGGCGGTCAAGCGAGCCGCCTTCTACAAACATCGCACCCAGCGCAATGATCGGGCGTACTATCAACGCTACCAGGAGGAGCAGGGGGCCTACGAGTGGTTTGCCCTTCTGCGCGGCCAGCTCGGCCCGCAGGATCCGGTGAGCAGTTTCGAGACCGATCTCTTTGCGGGCGTTCCGGGCAATCAGCTTGAACCAGCCGTCAGCTTCCTGGCGTGAACGGAGGAATTGCATGGCCGTCCGAACGATCGCGATCGAAGCGGAACTGAAACGTTGCCTGAACAGTCCCTACCTGAAACTGGATCCAACCAGGAAAACCCAGGCTCGCGGTGAGCTAGATGCCGCCCGGGATCTCTTTCGCAAAGCGGAGCAATCCTTCCAGGCCGACGACGAGGCCACCGGCCTCAAACAAGCCTGGGGGGCTATGTTCCGGGCAGCGCGCGGCCTGGTCTACGCGGCCGGTTATGAGGTCGATCTCCTACGCTGCATGGAGATCGCGCTTGAGGCCCATTATCTCGGCAAGGGCCTGGAGATGGAAGATATCGCCGAACTGCGGCGTGCCCAAGAGCTTGTCGGCCCTCCCGATGCGGCTCTGGCGCGCGCTCGGGCCTTCATGGACAAAGCAGCGCGGCTGCTCTAGCCGCGAGGAGTGAGTACTCATGGCTGTGGCACACTGGTTTTTCGAGCCTGAACCCGCAAGCGGCTTCGTCATTCAGGAGCACCTTCGCCAGACCTTCTGGCGGGCCGGTCTCTCAACACTGTGGATCGAGTGCCACCAGGCGACCCCGCCCTTCCGGGCCGAGGGCTACTGGGAGGAGGTCGCCCTCGCACTCGAGTGGGATACCGCCGATTGGTTGCTCCTCATGCTGAGCCAGGATGCTCCACGGGTGGTCCAGGTGACCCAACTGCTGCTGGGTTTCAAACCGCTGGCCCGCTATGTCCAGAACGGGCGGGTTGTCTACGAGTGGCGTGCGCGCAATCGCCAGCAGCGTCTGGAGGAACTGCGCGGCAACCAGGCCCTCGAAAACCTCGAGGCCCTCGGGCCGGCGCGCTAGCGCGCCGGCCCGAGGCGTCAGACTTGCGAAGTCTGGTGGGGATCGTGCTGGCCAAAGCCGCTCCGACGGTAGCAATCGAGGCGCGTACCGGCTGCGTACAAGACTTCGGAAGTCTTCGCTCCCATCCGCGGTCGGATGAGTTGACCGGCGCGCTAGTGGATCATTGACACTCCCACGGTTACGCCCTGCGGGGCGTCCCCAAGCGAGATCTGCTCGCTTGGGCGTCCCCCACCGGGGAGAAACCGTGGGATGCTCGCTTCTCCCCGACGGGGGACACCCTTACCGGGCGTGCCCGGTGGGGCATCCCGTCGCGTCCACGTGGACGCTTGGGCAGCCCCCTCAGGGGCTCTCGCCTGGGGACACCCCGCAGGGTGAACCGGGCGTGCCTTGCCTGCAA
>DOUV01000247.1 GCA_003520455.1 Chloroflexota bacterium
AGGCCGTTGTCGGCGACGCGCACGCCGGGCGTGCCGTCGCGCAGTTTGTCGAGGATGTCGTACACCACGGGGAACCAGCGCGCGGCCACGGCCTTGCCGGCGCGGGTGTGCAGGTCCTGTACCGCGCGGATGAACCACAGGGAGGCGTCCACGGAGAACCAGTCTGAGTTCTCGGGCGAATCGCCCAGCAGGTTGGGTATCAGGCCGTCGCGGCGGCAGGCGGCGTAGCGGTCAAGAATCTCGGCCGCCAGCTCGACGCGCCCGGTATCGAGCAGCAGGCCGGGCAGGGCGATCAGCGTGTCGCGCCCCCACTCACCGAACCAGGGATAGCCGGCGATGATGCCCGGTTTGCCGCCCGCGGCCTCGTGGTACACGAACTGGCAAGCGGCTCGGGCCAGCGCATCGGCGAAATCCTGCACGGCCGGGTCGGCAAACTCGGGCGCCTGGCCGGGCGTCTCGGTGATCTCCGGCGCCTCGCCTGGAAGGCGCAGCGCGAACGTAATGCGCGTCTCGCCCTGCAGCGCGACGCGGAAGTAGCCGGGGCAGAACAGGTCCTCCTGGTCCGGGTAGCCGCGGCGGGCTTCCTCGGGGTAGTTCACCTTGCGGTTCCAGAAACCTGCAGGCTCGAACTCGGCCCCCGGATCGCACCAGCAGCCGATGGCCGGAAGTTCGCGATACAGGCGGAACTGCACGCCGCGCTCGGCGGAATGGGCACGGCCGTCGAGGAAGGGGTTTTCGTAGGCGAGCTGATGCATGCCGCGTGCACTCAACAGGGGCGACAGGCGCAACTCGGCCCCCGGGGCAGCGCCGCTGAGGTGATAGTTAATGCGCAGCTCGTTGCGGTCCGGCGCTAGCTCAAGGGTACGCACCAGCCTGATCTCGCCGCATTCGTACTGCCAGCTCGGGCCCGCGGGGTTGAAGGCTTTCTGGTGCTCGAATCCGCGCGGGTGCTCGGTTGACTCGTAGTGCCACGAGGCGAGTTCGAAGGTCTTGCCGCCGGCTGCAATCACCTCGTTGAGGTCGGACAGCACGTGCAGCGGCTCAGTCAACCCGGCGCGGCGCAGCACAAAAAGCCCGTGGTACTTGCGTTCGGGCGTACGGCCGGGCGCCCCTACAGCCTTCAATCTTTAACCTGCAACGAAGCAGGCGGCTTTCCAGCAGCTGTCTCGCTCACAGAGGTCCTGTTGGGGCGCCGCAATGCACGGGAAGCGTCCCCGCCGGGCTATAAGAGAAGACGAGAGAGCCCTCCTCTGGTTACGCCGGTACCGGGTGAGAGATCAGAAACACAGACGGAGGGCGTACGACCCTCCGTTTCGCTATCTGCTGGAACCGCAACCGGAGTGGGCTGTCAATTCCCGTTCACCGGTTCCAGGTGGAAGGCTCCCTGTTCTAAGGTGCCCCGAGCGCCCGCCGCCAGGCTGCCAATTCGTGCACCCCTGGCCCCTCATTCGATTCAAGCGGGAACGAAACTTGCTGTGGCCCGAGAACCTGCCGTTACCGTTATCCCCATCGAACGACCATTTTCCGTTCCGCCTGCAGGCCCTGGTCACGACTGTGACGGATTTCACGCCTTGCGCTCATCGTGAGAAAGGAGCCTACGATGATCAGCGATCGCCGCCGGTCTTTGATTCGTTTTTGCGCACCGCTCGCGTTGGCTTTTATCCTCTTGCTTAGCTTAATGAGACTGGCATCGATGGTGTCGGCCTCGGACACGCCGCCTCCGGGCAGCGTGACCATCGCCGGCAGTTTCCAGAGTGAGCTCGGTTGCCCGGGCGACTGGCAGCCGGACTGTACAACGACTCAACTCACCTATGACGCCGATGACGACGTCTGGCAGGGCACTTTCCCCATCCTTTCCGGCGACTGGGAGTACAAAGCGGCGCTCAACGAGAGCTGGGATGAGAACTACGGGGCGAATGCCACCCGCAACGGTCCCAATCTCCCACTCTCTCTTACCGTCGCCTCCCCGGTCAAATTCTACTATGATCACAAAACCCACTGGGTGACCAGCAACCGGAACTCGGTTATCGCCACGGCTCCCGGGAGCTACCAGAGCGAGATTGGCTGCCCCGGCGATTGGCAGCCCGACTGCCTGCGCTCCTGGCTGCAAGACCCGGATGGCGATGGGACCTATGTTTTCACGACGACCCTCCCGGCGGGCGATTATGAGGTCAAGGTCGCTCTTAACGAGAGCTGGGATGAGAACTATGGCGTTGACTGCGCCCCGGGCGGGGCCAATATCCCCTTCACTGTCACGAAGGACGGGACGGAGGTTTACTTCGCCTACGACCCGACCGGTCACTGTCTGACCGTCAGCGTCACGGGGGCACCCAAGGGCAACATTCAGCTCCAGGCAGCCCATTGGGTCGCGAGGGACACCATCGCCTGGAAGGTGACCTGTGACCCGGATTTCAGCTACAGACTGCACTACGATCCCGACGGGAGACTGATGCTTGAGCCCGGCGGCGTCGTCGGCGGCCAGGTGATCACGTTGACTTGCGACCCGGCCGGCCTGAGCGCGGCGATCAAGGCGAAATTCCCCCACCTGGCCGATTATTCCGCCCTGAAAGTCGCACCCGCCGACCTGGCGAAGGTTCCCGCCATTTTGAAAGGCCAGCTCGCCGTCTCGGCCATCGATGCGAGCGGCGACCTCGTGGATGCCACCGGTGTGGAGATCCCCGGCGTGCTCGACGACCTCTACACCTACACCGGGGCACTCGGCGTCGTCTGGCATGGCAGTACTCCGAGCTTGAAGCTCTGGGCGCCGACGGCGAAGTCGGTGGCGCTCCATCTCTTTGCGAACGCGACATCCCCCGTCAGTACGACCGTGACCATGGCCCTCGACCCAACGACGGGGGTGTGGAGCGCGACCGGCGACCCCTCCTGGAAAAACGAGTATTATTTGTACTCGGTCGTTGTCTATGCGCCATCCACCGGGCAGGTCGAGCACAACCTGGTCACCGATCCCTACTCGATCAGTCTCTCGATGAACAGCCAGCGCAGCCAGATCGTGGATCTGAACGATTCCAGCCTCAAGCCGCCCGGCTGGGACACGCTGGTGAAGCCGCCGTTCGGATCCCCCGAGGATATCGCGGTCTACGAGCTGCACGTGCGCGATTTCAGCGTCAACGATCCGCGCGTACCGGCCGAGATCTCGGGCACCTTCAAGGCCTTCACGCTGACCGACACCTTCGGGATTCGGCACCTCAAAGAATTGGCCCGCGCCGGGGTCACCCACATCCACCTGCTCCCGTCCTTCGACTGTGCCACGATCAATGAGGATAAATCTCAGTGGCAGCGAGCCGACTGGGATGCGCTGGCGAGCCTGCCACCGGACTCCGAGCAACAACAGGCGCTGGTCAGCCAGCATCGCCAGGAGGACGCCTTCAACTGGTGCTACGATCCCTGGCATTATGGCGTGCCTGAGGGCAGCTACTCCACGGACCCAAATGGGCCGACCCGGATTCTCGAGTTTCGCGAGATGGTCCAGGCGCTCAATCGGCTGGGACTGCGGGTCGTGATGGATGTGGTCTACAACCACACCAACGCCGCCGGGCAGAGCCCGAAGTCGGTCCTCGACCGGATCGTTCCCGGTTACTATCACCGTCTCAATCCGAGGACGGGGGCGGTCGAGATGAGCACGTGTTGTCCCAACACGGCGACAGAACATAACATGATGGAGAAGCTGATGGTGGATACCCTCGTCATCTGGGCGAAGGCCTACAAGGTCGATGGGTTTCGCTTCGATCTGATGGGCCACCACATGCTCTCCAACATGATCAAGGTGCGGCAGACGTTGGACGCGCTCACCCCTGTCAGGGACGGCGTAAAGGGGACGGACATTTACATCTACGGCGAGGGCTGGAACTTCGGCGAGGTGGCTAACAACGCCCGGGGTGTCAATGCCACGCAGATCAACGTCGCCGGCACCGGAATCGGCACCTTCAACGACCGGCTCCGCGACCGCGTGCGGGGTGGCAATCCCTTCGGCGACCGGCGCGAGCAGGGCTTTGCCACAGGGCTCTACTACGACCCAAATGGAACCGAGGCGAATCCGCCGACGCTCGAGGAGCAGAAGGCCAGGCTCCTCGAACACGCCGACCTGATCCGCATCGGATTGGCCGGGAACCTGCGCAACTACGCCTTTATCGACCGTACCGGCCAGATGACCACCGGCGCCCAACTCCGCTACGGTGACCAGCCGGCGGGATACACGCTCGACCCGCAGGAGAACGTGGTCTACGTCTCGGCACACGACAACGAGACGCTGTTCGATGCCATCCAGTTCAAGGCGGCCATCTCGGCGACGATGGACGAGCGCGTGCGCATGCAAGATCTGGGGTTGGACATCGTCAGCCTGGCGCAGGGAATCCACTTTTTCCATGCGGGGAGCGACATGCTGCGGTCGAAGTCGATGGATGCGGACAGCTTCGACTCGGGCGACTGGTTCAACAAGCTCGATTTCACCTACTCGACCAATAACTGGGGCGTCGGTCTGCCGCCTGCCTGGGCCGGTGGCAACGAGTCGCGCTGGCCGATCATGCGGCCGCGGTTGGCCAATCCAGCGCTCAAGCCGGCGAGCGCTGACATTCTCAAGACGGTCCAGCACTTCCGCGAGATGCAGCAGATCCGGATGAGCTCGAAATTGTTCCGCCTGGAAACCGGGTCGGAGATCCAGGAACGGCTGCGATTCTACAATACCGGGCCGGACCAGATCCCGGGGCTCATCGTCATGAGCATCACCGATACGGGCACGATTGATCTCGATCCGGCGTTTGAACGGGTCGTGGTCCTGTTCAACGCAACGGATGAGGAGCAGACCTTCCAGGATGCCGCGCTGGCCGGCTGGCACCTGAGCCTGCATCCGGTTCAACGAGCGTCGAGCGACCCGCTGGTCGAGAGTGCGCGGTATGACGTCACGACGGGTCGTTTCACGGTCCCCGCCCGTACCACCGCCGTCTTTGTGGAGCCCGAGTACCGGGTCTACTTTTCGATTGTCGCCGGGGGTCCACCGGTCGCAACAGCGCAGAGGGGTGGGACAACGCTTGCCCCATGAGACGAAGACGGACGCCTCAGCATATCAGGACCTCCACGCTGCCAGCATAATGGGTTTGTGTCTCGGCTCAAAGCGGCGCGTTCGCGCCGCTTTGAGCCGAGCGAGCAGTATCGGCGGTCGCCGAGCTTGATCTCAAGTTCAACCATCGCCCCTGCGTTTCGCGTTGTCGTCCATCTGCCTGGCGACGATTTCCTCTCCGTGCTAGAATCGGCCCATGCGATTGGCGCTGCGTCTTGTTCTCCCCGTGGCCCTGCTTGGGCTCGTGACGGGTTGCCGCCCGCCCGGTAGCACCGCTCCGATCATCAAGCTGGGCCTACTGGCGCCCTTCGAGGGAGCCTATCGCCAGTTCGGCTACCACCTGATCCCGGCCGCTCGGCTTGCCGTGCAAGAGGCGCAGGCGGCCGGGCACTTGGGCGGCGTGCGCATCGAGTGGGTGGTTCTCGACACGCACGGCGATCCGGCGGTAGCTGCCCAGCGGGCCCGCGAGTTGGCAGTTGACTCCGATGTCGTCGCCGTCATCGGTCCAGCGCTCCCCGAGACGGTGGCTCCCGCTCAGGCGGTGTC
>DOUV01001043.1 GCA_003520455.1 Chloroflexota bacterium
ACGATCATCTCCGGTGTCTGGCGCAAACCGGTGTAGATCACCTCGAAGCCGGCGTCGCGCAGCGCGCGGGCCACGACCTTGGCGCCGCGGTCGTGGCCGTCCAGTCCCGGTTTGGCGATGATGATACGGATTTTGCGGCTCTCATCTGTCTCGCTCATTCTATTTGATCCTCATTGGGCCGACGCGGACGAACACGCCCTCAGGGCAACGTGGGATAGGTATGATCCAGCGAGGGGATTATACGGGCGTTGGCCTCGAAAGAGAAGCACAGCGCGGCCCCCCGTGGTCAAGACAGCCGCCGGTGTGTGAGGGTGTGTAGGCGGGGAAAGCGTCGGATGGCACTGGTTTGTGGTGCTAACCGGGCCCGCCGAACCGGCGAGTGGAGACCCGCACAAAGAAGGGGGGTAATAGCTCCGAGAATATCGGTCAAGAAGTCGTTGGCGCGGCTGGGAACCTGGTTTGGAGTAACCGCTTGAGCGGTCCCGGGCGCGCTAAAGCGCTCACTACGAACCTCAAAGCGCCCGGCACCAGCGGCTTTGCAGTCATCTCGGCGACTCCTTGGCGCTCCAGGAGGCCCCTAGAACCAATACCTTTCAAATAAGCGCCAGGGTATCGCGGAAGGAGCGCGCCGCAGGTTGGGGCCAGCGATCATGGTGCGGGCGCTTGAGCTTGATGGTGAACATCTTGCGTTTGACGACCCGCGGATTGGAGCGCAGCCGCCTGGGTGGCAAGGGACGGGCGGCGAGATCGCGCAGCAGTCGCGGCACGAGCGCCGGCAGGTGATCAGGGGCGGTCATGTGAAACTCCGGGATGGCGTCGCGAATGACTTCGGGGGCGTGGACGCAACTGAGGCGGTCAGGATCGAGGTCAGCGTCCAGGGCCGCCTGGTGCCTCAGCGCGCGGATGGCAGCGTGGGCGATCAGCAGCGGCCAAGCGCTGCTCCAAGGCGGCGAGACACTGGGAGCGACGGTGACGCACGCGATACAGCTTGAACTGTTCTTCCTGACGGGCGCGCTGCTCGGCGCGGGTGGCGCGCCCAGCGGCGGGCGAGACTTATCGCACGGCGAGATCGAGGGGGCGTGCACCATCGATGAGTCGAACACGTGCCTCATCGAAAGCCACGCGACGGCCATAGCGCAGGAGATAGCGATTCCAGTTTTTGCGACCACTGATGCGCCGGTAGCGGGTTTTGATGGCGTGAATGAAGCCTTCCATGTCGTTATTGGTCCGCGGCTGGTGCGCCAGGTCGTAACAGCGGATCAGGTTGGGACGCCAAGTGTCGGTGACCTGCAAGAAGTGCGCGAGACAGCGCTGCTCGGAGGGAGCAAGGGTCACATCGAGCAACTCTTCTCGGAGCGAGGCACACCCCTGATCGAAGCACTCCGCCACAGTGGCATTGGTCACGGGCAGCGCCTGCGCCCCTAGTTGCGCGCCCGAGAGAATGCGTTCGGCCTCGAGCACGCGCGCGTGAAGGTGCTGGAGATTGGTCAACTTGGGGCGCCACGGCTGGCGGCGCGCCAGGACCGCCGCAGGCGCTCATTAGTCTCCCCCTTCCCATTCTCTGGACCCCGCCCCCGCCCCCAACCTGGCACTTTAGAGTGCTGCGAGCAACGATAATGTGTGTTGCCGCTTTTGCCAGCCACCCTCGCAGGAGCACACCGTTCGACAGGCCAGCCGCGAAGGCAGGGCTGCGGGCCCAGGTAAACGTATCCTGGCCCACCTCAATACCACGCGATGCCTGGTTTGAGCTTGTTCTCCACTGATATCGAAGTCCCTGCCGGCTTGCCAATCCCTGGCACTGCATCCTTGTTCGGGAAAAGGACATCATGGGCTGGAGGGTAACCGTAGGAGGTTACGTAGACGTGGACTGTCTCAAGTGTGTCATTGCCGTCGACGAGGTCGAGGGTAAACCAGTAGACACTCGCTGGCGCCGGACCGTGTGAATGCACACCCATTGTGACAGTGACGCTCCGGCCGCGATTGTTGGACTTGGCGACCTGACTTATCTGTCTCGCCTTTGCACTGCCATTTGTGGCTTCCAGATTGAGCACATATCCGATGATTACCTTTTGTTCGGCGGCATTCATGACGGCACATGCATCTAAAGTCATGCCGATCCTCCATCTTCAGTTGTCAAACAGCGTGCCCGAGCGTTCAGAAGTTGCTCGCCGGGTGGCGGCAGTGCGCAAGGCAAAGCGACATCTTGCTGCTGGCGCGTCAACAATCTGTCTGAATGACCACGCCGATGATCATCGGTTGCTCGGCGGTAGATTGGACCGCCAGGTTGACGACGTCGTTGGTCTTCGTCGGTGGGGCGGAAAAACTGTACCGATGGCGGTTGAGTTTTGGGAGGTCGATGCCAACCACTCTCAAACTGGATGCATTCGTGATGGCATCGCGGTGCTGCGCCGCGAAGGAATCACTGAGGATCAACGTAGCGCTGGGCTTGTAGGCGATGATCATGTCGGCTACCCGGCATCGGAGTAGACCCTTGGACCCGTACACGTCGCTCGCATCATACCCTGGGACGAACTTGGCTTTGCGCCCCAGCGCAAAAATGGCGCTGCTGAACCAGGTGCCCGGATAGATCGTAACACGCCCCCACCCCGCCGCTGCCAACTGAATCCCCTGAAGGTCGCCGGGCTGAAACGCGATCGGCTTCAAATTGTCGCTGCCGGTCCCGACGCTCAGCACCGTCAGCTTCTCGCGCCCGGCCCCAACCAACAGCGTGGGATCGGTCACCTCGATCGTACTGCTCTTGATGTCGTCCGCTTTGACGGCAGCCAAAAAGTCACCTGGCGACGAACCGACGACCCAGTCCGGCTGCCACCGGAGTGTGCCACCGCCGTCAACAACCGTCGTCCATCCCGCGGGCACGTTGCCGTCGGCGGGATTACCCGTTGGAAACGTGGCGGCTTGCTTTGCCTGCTCGAGGAGGGTCTGGGGCTGAAAATCCGGCGACAGAAGCTGCAGGAAGGCGATGTAGTTCTGGCTGAAACTGTCCGAACTCGAGACGAATTCGGCGTCCGGCTGGCAAAACTGAGGCATGTGGTCGCAGAATTCGAATTGCGCTCGGGAGGTCCGGCCCACACTCGGCACTCCCCAGTTCCAGATCAGATTCGGAAGCACCCACTGCATCGTGCTTGGCAGCTCGGCTGGTTCGACCAGGCTGCGATCCTTGACGGGCTTTGTTGCCCGCGCCAGGATCTCCTTTTTGATCATCCTCGAGAGCGACTCAGCGACCACAGGTTGCCTTTCCATGGTCTGGCCCGCCAGGGGCGGGTGGGCTTGCCCTCTCACCCGCCCCAACTGATCCGGCCTCCGGCGCTTTCATTACGGGGCGTCGACGCCTGGGAAAGCCACGAGAATGCCGACGATCACCGGGTCGGTGGAGGTGGAGCCGCCCTTGATGGAATAATTCGCTTGTGGGAGATGGAGAGTGGTCAATGTCGCGCGGTGCTGCGGGGGCACACGGGGCTGGTCTGGCAAGTTGTCTTTAGTCCTGACGGGACGCGCCTGGCGAGTTGCGCCCATGACAAGACGGTACGCCTCTGGGACCTTCGTACCGCACAAACCTTCTACACGCTCCCCGGACATTCCGAACCTGTGTTAGCGCTGACCTTCAGCCCTGATGGATCTCTCCTCGCCACCGGCGGCTACAATCGTGCGCTACGGTTATGGAATGCCCACACGGCGCAGGCGCTCCACACATTGCCACAAAGCAGACGAATATGCTCGATTGCTTTCCATCCGGGTGGCGAGATCGTGGCGACTGGTGACGGCGATTATGTAGTCCGTCTGCGGGATGGGCGCACCGGTCAACTGATCCGTACGCTCGCCGGGCACGAGCGTGACGTGTGGGGGCTCTCGTTCAGTCGTACGGGCACCCTCCTGGCCAGCAGCAGCGGTGATCACACGGTTCGCTTGTGGGACACCGAAACCGGTGAGTGTCGGGCTATCTTGCGCGATCACACCGGGTGGGTGCAGTCGGTCGCCTTTCATCCTGACGGCACCCTCCTGGCCAGCGCCAGTCAGGATCGCACCATTCGCCTGTGGGATGTGGCTAGCACTCGTAAGGGAGAGAATAACTCGGCGCTCATGACATTGTCGGGACACCTCGACAGAGTGACCTCCGTCGCTTTCAGCCCCAAAACCGGTCTGTTGGCCAGCGCCAGTGTGGATGAAACGATCCGGCTCTGGAATGTACAGACGGGCGAGTGTCTCCATGTCGTCCGCATTCCGGGCCCCTACGCTGGGATGAATATCATTGGTGCACGGGGGATAACTCTGGCGCAGCGGGTTGCGCTCAAGACATTAGGCGCGGTGGAAGTGGTTGACGATTGAGTGACAAGTACGAACGACCCTACCTGCGCCAGTTCGTCAAGAGCTCCTGAGCCGGTATGATCGGAGCCGCGTAGGTGTAGGCCGTCGCCGCCAGCGCGATCAGCGCCTCGGGCCACGTGCCGGTGCTGAACGTCAGCCACTTCGGGAGCCAGCCCACGCGCCCGCGCGCGAGCGGTCAGAAGAGCGGCACACGTTCCCCCCTTGCGTTTCCCCTCCCCCACCTGTTACATTGGGATAGTCGTCTAATTCATAGTAGCGCGAATTTGCGGGAAGGATGGTATGCTGAGGCAAGCGGGAGGCTTGCTCGCACCGCCCGGGAGGCAAATTCGCATGTGCTGTACTAAGGGCCCGAAGGCTCGATCTGGTCGCGAATGGTCGCCAGCGCAGTCCGATAGGCATCGCAGAGGACGCGGGAATCCTGCGAGTAGATCAGAAAGCGGGCGCCGAGTGCCCGAGAACGATGGACCTGCACGGGACTCACGATGTGGTACCCGAGCTCGAGGCCGGATTGCGCCCGAACGGCCCGCGCAATCCGTTCAACCTCCTCGCGCACCGTTGGATGATCGCTCTGGCCCAAAAGGCCCAGCGAAGCGGAGAGATCCCCCGGACCCGGTACGACGATGTCGAGGCCGGGCACCGCGACAATCGCCTCAACGGCCTCCACCCCGGCGAGATCCTCGATCAGGGCTACGGTGAGAATCTCATCGTTGGACTGTTGGGCATGCTCGCGGAAATTGGCCCCGCCGTAGCCAGAGGCTCGTGTGCTGCTGTTCACGCCGCGGTTCCCCTCGGGCGGGTAGCGGCAGCTCTGCACCAGCGTGCGCGCATCGGCCACGGTGCGCACGTGGGCCGCGATGACACCGGCGGCGCCGCTCTCCAGGACGCGGAGGATCCAGTTTGCATCGCAGGTGCCCACCCGGACCAGCGGCGCCATCCCGGTGCTATCGGCGCCAGCCAACATCTGAGGCAGCACTCCAAAGTCGATTGGGCTATGCTCCATGTCGATGACCACGAAGTCGTAGCCCGCATAGCCGATGGCCTCGACGATTCCCGGTTCGGGCAGGGACACAAACGTGCCGACCAGTGTCTGCCCTGCGTCGAGACGCCCTTTGAGTCCGTAGCGTCGCATGGTGCTGTTCCTTTCTCCGGCGCGCCCCTGCTCGCGTCGCTGAACTTGCTGAGAGGGGCAGCGTCTCTACGCTCCTGGCTCGCCCGGGAGGGGGATCAGGCCACTCGCCCGGGGAATGACGATTGTCTTCGGGTCCGAACCCAGGATCTCGCGTGCCCGCAGCAGCGCCTCGTTCAGCGTGCCGGCGTGTTGCAGAAACATCCGATTCAGATAGGGCGCGTCGAATGCCTCGGTGACAAGGATCACGGTGTGCCGGGAGACGGCGCGCGCGAACATCATCGCCTTGCCGGACGATTCGGACCATCCCTCCCGGCGGTACATCTCGATGACATCCTGTGGGGTTCGGGCGGCCAGCAGCCAGCCGGCGAAATTTCCATCGATGCCAGCGCGGCATTCCGCCACCAGGGTGATCACCCCACCGGGGCGGGTCACCAACTCGGCCACGCTCAAGGCTTTTTGGGACTGGTGCAGGTTGATGTCGCGGGGATAGCCACCCGGCGTGCAGAGTGTCAGGTCGGCGCGGAAGGGAAAGAAAGCGCGGCAGGCCCGCTCGCAGATCCGGCAGCCTGCCAGATGGGCCGTTGCCAGATCGCCGGCGACGACGTCGAGCAGCCCCGACCCATGCGGATTCGGGATCGCGTGGAGGATGAAATCGACCCCGATCCGCCGGGCGGCCTCCAGGGCGGCCTCATGGGCGGGATTTCCCTCAAGCCAGCCGTGAGCGGGCCTGGGGGGTTGGATCGGGAAGGAATGGTACTGGCGGATGGAGTGCTCGCCTGCGACTCCCGGAAGGATCATTTTGCGGCCGGCGGAGTAACCGGCAGAGTGATGAGGAGCGATGGTTCCAGTAGCAATGCGGCAACCGGCCTCGGCCACCGTGCGGTTGATCCACAGCGGGAGGCCGCGCTCGGTCTCGCCACAGTAGACCAGGGTCGAGGGATCGCGGGCATCGTGGTTGACCACTCTGAAGCGCGCCAGGAGGGGCTCGCCCAGCATTGTCGCCAGCTCCTCCCGCGTGCTCGGCCGGTGGGCACCGGTGGCGACGACGATCGAGACATTCTCGGGCGGTACGCCCGCCATCGCTAACTCGCGGCCAATCGCTTCCAAAAACAGGCGAGTCGGGCTCGGTCGCGTCGCGTCATTGACGAGAATGGCGACTGTGGCGTCGGGGCGGACACGTTCACGCAGGCGCAGGCTTCCCACCGGGTTTTCCAGTGCCCGCCGGATGGCCTGGGCTTCGTCTGGGCGTGATTGGGGCTGGCCTGGGGGCGCCAGCACAAACGGATCGTCCAGGGCAGGCACTTCTTCTTCCCACCAGCCGTCACCGTACGGTAGCCGAAGTATCATGGCGAGATCCCGTCCTCCGGTAAGCCGGCCGGCTCAGTAAGCTCGCTGCCGGTCAATGAGATGCGCCATTGGCCGGCCGGCCAGGTAACACTCCAGGTTCTGGCAGAAGAGCTCCAGCGCGCGCGCCCGGTAATCGCTACTCCAGGAAGCGATGTGGGGTGTGATAATCACGTTCTCGAAGCCCCACAGCTCGCTCTCTGGCGGGAGGGGTTCTTGCTCGAAGACATCTAACGCGGCCCCGGCAATCTGCCCGGCGTGCAGGGCCGCGACGAGGGCAGCCTCGTCGACAACAGCGCCCCGGCTGACGTTGACCAGATAGGCTGTTGCCTTCATGCGCTGCAGCGCGGCCGCGGCGATCAACTTGTTGGTCTCGGGCGTCAAGGGCACCGCCAGGACCACGAAATCGGCCTCAGGCAGCACTCCATGAAGTTGATCCGGCCCCACGACCCGTTCGACGCCCGCGAGCGGGCCGGGCACTCGTTTGACACCCACCACGCGCATCCCCGCCGCCCCGGCGCGGTGGGCCACCGCCCTGCCGATGCTGCCCAGACCCACCAGCAGCAGCGTCTTGCCCTCAAGCCGTTCGACCCCCCACCGCTCCCAGCGGCGCTGCATCTGGTTACGCAGAATATGCGGGAAGTCCCAGACCAGCATCGCGATAGCGCACAGTATGTGGTCGGCGATCATCGCGGCGTTCAGCCCTGGCGAGTGCGTCAGAATGGTCTCGGGCGCAAAATCACTTAGCGGGAGTAAGGGATTGATCCCGGTACCGCCCAGGTGCAACCATTTAAGGCGCCGGGCACTCGCCAGCAGCGCACGGTCATACTTGCGCCCGATGTACAGAATCTCGGCGTCGCGGGCGGCCGCCGCGAAGGTCTCAGCCTGGTCGGTGATGGTGAAGTCGACCTGGGGAAAGCGATCGGGCAGGATGCTGAGAGTCGTGACGGTATCGGTATAGACTGCGGCCGTGACTCGCGAGGTCACAGGATCACTCCTTTCGCTCCACGTCCACGCCTCAAGCCGCCCGGTGCGCCAGCGTCTCTACCCGGTCGACGCCGACCAGCGTTGCCATCTCCGCCATCAGATAGAGGCCCGCGGACAGCAGAAACGCGGCTTGCAGGCCGAACACTGTGAGGAGCCCGGCGAACAGCGGGGCGAGGGCGCCGCCGAGAAGCGCGCCGCTTGAGAGCAGCCCGTAGGCCGAGGCGCGCCCTTCCGCCGGCATGGTCAGGCTGGCGATGCCGTAGGCGAGCGTTTGGGCACCACCGGCCAGGAGGCCCAGACCCAGGCGCCAGGCACCGAGGCCAACGACCGAGTGCGCCAGGGCCAGAAACAGGGCGCAGATGGCGCCCCCGGCTAGGCTTCCCAGCAGCAACCGGCGCGGCTGGTATTGGGACAACAGGTGGCCGCCAAAGTGGGATGAGAGCGCACTGGCGAAGGTGCCGAGGGACAGGATTGCCCCGGCGAGAACCGGAACCGCCGGGCCCTCGCCCAGCGTGTTCGTCACGGCGAGCGGGATGATCGGGTCAAGACTGCGCTCGCTGAAACGAACCAGGAAGAGAATGACCAGGACGGCAATATAATTCGGGATGCGCCCGGCGCTGCGGAAGGAAAAGTGCGAAGGCGTTCCCGCACCGGACACCTTCCGCGCGACCGCCGGCTCATCGTAGAGCCAGGTGATGAGGCCGAAGTTGAGCGTGCTCAACAGGGCCGAGGCGACAAAGACGGCACGCTCCCCCAGCCCGGCGACCACCAACCCGCCCACGAGTGGGCCGATGCCCAGCCCGGCGATCCGTCCCGCCTGCAGGCGACCGATCGCCGCGCCGGTTTCCTGCTGGGGGACCGAGGCGGCGACCAGCGCCACCGACATCGCGCCGTAGCCCCCAAGGATGCCGAGGCCGACGCGCAGCGCCAGGAGTTGCTGCACGTTCCAGACCGCGGCCATGCCGAGGAGCGCCAGGCTACTCGCCAATTGGGCCCGCTGGACCATCGGCTTCAGTCCATACCGGTCGGCCAACAGCCCCCAGACCGGTGCCAGGATCGCGGCAAAGAACGGGCTGGCGGTCAGCGCCAACCCCGACCAGAGCGCCGCGGACGCCAGCGAGGCGGCCCCCAGATCCTGGACGAAGAGGGGAATGATGGGTGTTGCCGCCGCCATGGCCGCGGCGTGCAGCATGACCGAGGTCACGACCACACGCTCGTTCCGCCGCCAGGGTTCCCCGTCGCCGGAGGAGTTCATTCGATCCAGGCGGCACCTTCGAAGTCGGCCAGCGCGTAAGCGTGCCCGCCCGCCTCAATCGGTCCCGAGCGTCGTGTCATGTAGAGGACCCCATCAATCGGCGCCCGCAGGGTTTCGAGCTCTTCGAAAGTATGCGGGTCGAAGATGGTGCCCAGCGCGTCGCCCGCCTTCAGCTCGACGCCGGGTTCTCCCTCCCCAAGCAAGCGTTCGGGATCGTAACGAGTGACCAGGTAACCGGCTACGGTCGGTCGAATGTGCGGCACCCGCCGGAACACGAGCTGGCGCCGCGGGAGTTGGAGCGCGCCGGGCAGCATCTCCAAGTAGTGCATTACGTTGAAGATCCCCCGCACGCAGGTCTCGACACAGCGTTTCTGGAAAGATTCGGTCAGCGCGGTGCCACCGACCTCGGGGACACAGGTCGAGATGCCCAGCTCGGCGGCGTAGCCCGTGGCGGTGTTGGAGCCTGCGGCGCTCTCATGGATCAGCCCCAGGCCAAACGCCCGGCACATCCCGCGGGAGACCTCATCCAGTTGCGAGTCTGCACCCGCCTTCTGGATGATCTTCACGACGGAGACCTGGCGAAAATGGGTATGGAAGTCCAGCAGGTGGTTCAGGTGTGGGAAGAAGTTGCGGGTAATCACCTGGGCCATCATCTCGGTCAGGGTGTGGTCGGTCGGGTCGGCCGTGCCGCTGCCGAAGACCGCCTTGCGGCGAAACCCGGGGAAGACACGGTTGAGATTGCCGAAGTCGATGTCATCCTCGAGGGTGATGCGCGAGTCTTGCATGAAGGCGACCGGGTTGGCGACGGGCAGTGCCAGTACTGTGCCGTGCAGCTCGTCCGGGTTGATCTGGAGGACAGCCTCCCGCAGGCAGCGCACGGGCAGATACTCTGCTCCGTGGACGCCGCTGAGCAGACCCAGCACCGGGCCGGGATAGCGACCATGAACGACGTGGACGGGGAGGGACAGGGTTGCACCGAGGAGCAAAGGGGCCACCGGCAGGCGGGTAAACGCGCGCGTGCCGGCGGCGACAGTCAAATCGCCAAGGGTGAAGGCAGTGTGGCCCATCAGCAGTTACTCCCCTTGCGGAAATTCTTGCTGGATCACGGCGACCAGCCAATTAACGGCGACATCGTACAGTTTCTCGCCGGTCTCCGCTTTCGCCAGAGTGGGGTCACCGATATTACCGATGGGGGTGCCCTGCTTCATCGTCCGGTTGCCGCGGAAGATGCCACCGCCCAGCAGGGGATGGTTCTTGTTTTCCAGCCGCTCAGCACGCTCGGAGCGGTAGGCGCGGGCGCGCTGCATCTGAACCAGCTCGGGCACCGTAGCCAGCATGCGCGAAGTCTCGCCCTCACCGGCGTGGGACTCCTTTTTCTTGGAGGTCAGGATCTCGGAGTACTTCTCGGTCATCGGTTTGATCCAATTGGGGACAATCACCTCGGCGTCGGGCGTGCTGGCGACCACCTCGTGGGCCACCGCTTGCATCATCGGCAGGTTCCCCCCGTGACCCAGCACCAGAACGAACCGGCGAAAGCCGTGTTTATAGAGGCTCAAGCAGACCTCCTTGAGCATGTTGAAGAAGGTCATGGACGAGAGCGTGATCGTCCCGGGAAAGTCCATGTGATGGGAGGCGATACCGAACGGCACGACGGGCGCGGAGACCGCCGTGCGGCCCTGTTCGGCCAGTTTCGCGACCACCCGCCGGCAAAGATCATCGGCCTGCATCGCATCGGCGCCGAGGGGGAGATGGGGGCCATGCTGTTCGGTCGAGCCGACAGGGACAAGAATCAGATCGGTCCTGGCGAGTATTTCCTGGACTTCTTCCCACGTCATCTCATACAAGCTTCTCGGGCCGCGAATGGAATAGAGCGAGTCCATGGTTGGCGAACCTTTCTTTGTTGGGGCCGGGTGGGGTTAGGGGAGAAAAGCCAGCGCTCGCACGGGCGAGCCATCAAAGCCGACGAGCGACAAAGGGAAAAAGCTGACCTGGGCTCGCTTCCCGGCGAGGCGATCCAGATTGATCAGCTGCTCGACGATGACAACGTTGTTCGAGAGGAGGATATCATGGACCGGTTCCACCGGGCGGGGGGCGCCCGCCTTCCGCGCTTCCACGTCGAGGGCCGGCGAGAATGCGGGATGGCGAATGGCAAAGGCATCGATTCCAACGGCCTTCACACCGCGCTCGACCAGCCATTCGGCGGCGTCCTTGACCAGACCGGGTTGGCGGTAGGCCAGATAGTAGGAATCCTTGGGTTCGTCGACATAATAGCGCCCCCAGCCGGTGTGGATGAAGACGATATCACCGCGCTGCACGTCGCTCCCGGCCCTTTCCAAATCGGCGGCCGTGATCTCGCCCAACTCACCGTGGGGCATGTCCAGGCAGATGGCCTCCCCGTAGAAGCAATCGAGGGAAATCTGGTCGAGAGTCGCTCCCTCTGCGAAGATGTGGCGGGGCGCGTCGACGTGCGTCCCGGCATGCGCAAAAAGATGGAACTCGCCGCAGTAGCGGCCGTCCCGCGCCAAGGTGTACTTGAATCCAAGTTTAATGTCGGCGGCAATGGTTGGATACTGGGGAACGGAGTGGTCCATATCAAACGGGCAGGTCAAGTCAATGACGGTCGGCATGCGCTGAACCTTTCTGAACAAGATCATGGGGCGGCGGTTGATCGATCCGAAGCTTCGGGGTAATCCGTCTTTCTGGGCGGGTGGGTCAGGCTGGACGTTGCAAAAGGGCGCGTTCCCTGGTTGCGCAAAATTATACGGACATCCTATCATAGGGTCATCTGCTTGTCAATGCATTTTTGTCTTGACAACCGGATATACTTATGATAGGATGTCCGTACATTTCGCACTTATGCCCGCCTCGACGGGCAGAGACTCAGGCCCGGGGGCGTCATACGACAACGGGACTTTGAAACGGGCCGGACTTCCGAAGTCTCTGTACCGCTTTCTGCGGGCCTACCGGGCCGCGGAGAAGAGCCGCAATGTGCTCATCAGCTCAGCGCGGCTGCGGCAGAGTTCGGAAGTCTTGCAGGCCGGCATCTCGTTGGGGTACGGACCGCACAGTCCACAATCTCCAGGATCCGCACGACGCCAGGCAGTCATGGAAGTTCCACGTTTCTCCTTCGCGGCAGCTCGCTGATGGGGAGTGAGCGTTCCTCGCGAAGCTTTTTGAGACCTCGATAACGGCTTTTTTCGGTTGATCCATTCTTGATAGCGTGCTACCCCAGTTGCTGTAAACGATGATTGGCTCCTGCTCGCTGCCGGTTGACTCGATTGAATGCACGGACAGGCGTCAGGTGCATCTCAATCCAGGAGAAAGGGGGTGAGTTTCAAAGCGGTAGCGGCTCTGCCTGTCCTCATGATCCGTACTCAGTCCCAAACACTCGCAAATTAAGGAGGAGATCGTGTCCCTGCGAACTGCACAGCTGTGGGTTGTACTGGCTGTCGTCGCCCTGATCGTAGCCGCGTGCGGTGGTCAGGCCGCTCCGGCACCCGCAACTCCCCAAGTCGTCAAGGAGACCGTTGTCGTCGAGAAAGAAGTGACCAAACAGGTAGAGGTTGAGGTCACCAGAGTGGTCCCCAAACTGATTGAGGTCACCTCTACACCGAACGCATCGGCCTCTCCGACTGCGGAGGCTGCCGCCCCAGCCGTCAAGCGGGGCGGGAAGCTCGTGATTCTCAACCGCGCCTCGCCCAAGAGCCTGGTCTCGATTATCGACCCCGGCAAGCCCGGCATCGGTATTCTGCACAACACCCAGGATGGGTTACTGAACTTCAACGAGACGTACACGACGATCTACCCGGCGATTGCCAAAGACTTCCCCGAGAACCCGGATCCACTCACCTACATCTTCCATCTGCGTGAGGGTGTCAAGTTCCACGACGGCAAGGAAGTCACCTCGGCAGACGTTGAATACACATTCCACCGCCTGCTGGACAAATCCTACGGCGCGACCTTCGGGCAGGTCTACCGCGACAACATCGACAGTATCGAGACGCCGGACAAATACACCGTCATCTTCCACCTCAAGCAGGAGTGGCCACTCTTCCTCTCCTTTGTCGGCGGCAACCACCCCAAGATCGTTGAGAAGGAGCTCGCCGAGAAACCGGAGTACGGCAAGTCGGTCTGGTCGGGCACGGGGCCCTTCATGATCAAGGAGTGGGTCCCAGGCGATCACGTCACCATCGTGCGCAACCCGAACTACTGGAACGCGGGCACGGAAGGCTATCCCTACCTTGACGAGGTCGTCTTCCGCGAGATCCCCGAGGCCTCGGCGGAGTACGCCGCGCTGGCGGCCGGCGAGGGCGACGTGATCACCGAGCCGGAGTTCAAGGATATCACACGCTTCCAGGATGATCCTAAGTACCAGGTCAGCGTTGAACCTAGTTCCGACTCGACCGTCCTGGTCTTCAACACGGCGCGCCCGCCGTTCGACGACCAGAAAGTTCGCCTGGCTATCTCGAAAGGGATCGACCGCCAGGAGATCGTCGACACGCTCTTCTTCGGCTATGCGACTCCGGCCGGCGACTTCTTCCCGCCGTTCCACTGGGCCCATGACGACAGCGTCACGATGCCGTACGATCCTGACGGCGCCAAACAGTTGCTGAAGGAGGCGGGCTACGACGAATCCCACCCGCTCAAGTTCACCCTGATGCCACGCACCGAGGCGCTCTTTGCCGACCAGGCCGTGCTGATTCAGGCACAACTGGCCAAGATCGGCGTCCAGGTGGACGTCAAGCCAGTCGAGTACACGACCCTCTCTGGCATGACGGCCGGGAAATCGAGCGAGTGGGCCGGCGACGCGGGGCTCTACCGGATCACCCCCTTGCGCGGCACGGCCTTCGAGTTCAGCTACTACCAATACGGCGCCAAGGGTGCGCTCAACCGGACCTACTTCAACCAAGAGGGCGGGTTCCAGGACCCCGCGTTCGAGAAGGCACTTCAGGAAGCCAACAGCTACTCTGACTACGACGCCGCTCAGCGCGAGAAGGCCGCTCCGCTCTACTCGGAGGTCTCCAAGATGTGGCTCGAGGACGCGCCAGGGCTGCTCCTGAACTGGTGGGCCAACGCCGACATTTTGCGCCCCGAGGTCGAGGGGTGGGTTTCGGCCGTCGGCGACATCATGAGCCTCAAGCAGGTCTGGGTCGATAAGTAAGTGCCGAACCGGGCACCAGGCCCCTGCGAGAACCATGCCGCAGGGGCCGGTGCCCTGCAAGGGGCAACCGCTTGCCGGATATTGAGTTATCTTGGAAGGCCAGGCCTTCCTTTTCGCGGCGCGAGACCGTATACTTTGTAATGTATTCCCGTGGGTTCTTATTCTCGATGTGTTGGAGGCAACATGAAAACGGAAGGCCGCCCGCTCCTGGAATTAGACAGTTCTACAATCGAAAGAGATAGTCCGGTTCCCCTCTACTACCAGATCCAGCAGACGCTGTTAGAGATGGTTGAGTCAGGAATGCTCAAGCCCGGTGATGAGGTGCCGACGGAGAAGGAACTGGTCGAGCAATTCGAGGTCAGTCGAGCCACGGTTCGACGGGCCCTGGACGAGTTGGTCCGGCAGGGGTATATCACACGCCAGCAAGGCCGTGGAACCTACGTCTCGGTGAAACTCGAGGACACCCGCTCTGAGAGGTTGCGCGGCTTCCTGGAAGATGTCCGCGAACGCGGGCTGGACGTAGGCTGTGAGATTCTCTTCAATGGGAGTGTGCCAGCGCCGCCCAGAGTCGCCCGGGTGCTTCAGCGAGGTGAGGACCAGCGTGCCTACCTGATCCGGCGGGTCGGCATTGTCGAGGGCGAACCGATGGGACTCGCCGAGGTCTGGCTCGCAGTCGACGACGAGGTGGACACGACCAGGCAGGAGTTAGCACAGTACCAACTGCTCTACACCTACGTTGAGCGTCTCTTTGCAGATCGCTATGGCATACGCCTGGTGAGCGGCGAGAAGACGTTGCAGGCCACGGTAGCGACGCCGGAGGACGCGGCCCTCCTGCACACTGAACCGGGTGCACCGCTACTGCTGGTCCAGGTGGTCATCTACTCGTCAACGGGCAAACCGGTTGTCTTCATCAAGACGCTCTACCGAGGCGATCGCTACGTCTACGCCACCAAGTTGCACACGTAAATTCCCGCTGTTCCCTCGTGTTCGGTAGAGCTGCGGAGACCAGGAACGAAAAGCAGATTCTCGATGAACCTAAATCTTAGCGCTCATATGGAACAGGGTGTGTCGCGTGTGCGAGCGCGTCGCGCTCGCACACGCGACACCAATATGAACGAATCTTAGAAGGGCGTTCGGGCGATGCAGCGGTTTATTCTAAGGCGACTGGTTCTGCTTGTGCCGGTGTTGATCGGTATCACGATTCTAGTCTTTGGTATGATTTACATGATCCCGGGCGACCCCGTTGTGGTGATTCTCGGCAGCGACTACACCCCTGAGAATGCCGAACTGCTGCGCGAAGAATTAGGACTCAACCGCCCGGTGATCGCGCAGTACGCCAGCTGGCTGGGAAACGTGCTGCACGGCGACCTGGGCTACTCGATTTTTCCCTTCGGCGGTGTGAAGTACTCGGGCCAGCCAGTCGGCAAGCTGATTCTCAGTCGCCTGCCGACGACACTCTCCCTGACCATCGGCACAATGATCCTCGCGGTTCTGCTGGCGATTCCGCTTGGCGTGCTGAGTGCCACCCGGCGGAACTCGATCGTGGACAACGTGTTGCGTATCGTCTCGATGCTTGGGATCTCGATGCCGGTCTTCTGGTTCGGTTTGCTGCTCATCCTGGTCTTTGCCGTCAAGCTCGGCTGGTTACCGTCGAACGGGAACTTCTTCAACTCCGGCCCGAAGGCATTGATCCTCCCCATCGTCGCCCTCGGCATCGCCCAGGCGGGGCTGATCACCCGAATGACGCGCTCGACGATGCTCGAGGTGTTGGGGGAGGATTACATCCGCACGGCGCGGGCCAAAGGGTTGCGGGAATCCGTCGTGTATTATCGCCACGCGCTGCGCAACGCGCTGATCCCCGTCGTGACGGTCATCGGGCTTCAGGTCGGGGCGTTGTTGGGCGGCGCGGTGTTGACCGAGACGATCTTCTCGATGCCGGGTTTGGGTCGTCTCCTGGTCGAGAGCGTCTTTCGGCGCGACTACCCCGTCATCCAGGGGTGTGTCCTGGTGATCACGCTTCTCTTCGTCTTCACCAACCTTGTGGTCGACATTCTCTACGCGATCCTCGACCCGCGCGTGCGGCTCGTATAGGGCCGGAGAAGAGAAACTCGCGACATTTTCGGGGATGAGGAGTAGCGCAACGTCATGCGAACGTTTCAGGCGATCCGGCGGGTCCTGTTCAGTAGCCCGGCTACCGTATTGGGAATCGTCGTCGTCGTCCTTATGATTGCCGTGGCAATTTTGGGGCCGGAAGTTGCACCGTATAAATTCAATCAGATGGTCCTGGGCGACCGGCTTCAGGGCCCCTCGATCGGGCATCCACTGGGGACCGACCAGTTCGGTCGTGACCTGTTGACCCGCATCATCTATGGCGCGCGGGTCTCGCTGCTGGTCGGCGCAGGCGGCACCGGGGTCGCCCTGTTGGCGGGCGTCATTCTGGGAGCCGTGTCCGCCTACTACGGCCACTGGCTCGACGAGATCATGATGCGGCTCATCGACATCGTGATGGCCTTTCCCTACATCGTGCTGGCCATCGTCCTGGCCTGGATCATCGGACCGGGTCTTGGCAACTTGATTCTGGTGATCGGGATCATCCGGACGCCCCAATTCGCGCGTATCACCCGTGGCTCGGTCCTCTCGGTGAAAGAGTATGACTACGTCGAAGCCGCGCACTCCTTCGGCCAGCGCAATCTGATTATTCTCGGTCGCCACATTCTGCCGAACTGTATCTCGCCGATCCTGATCTATGCGTCGCTGAGCATCGCGACCGCGATCAGCGCGGAGGCCGCGCTCAGCTTCCTGGGGTTGGGTATCCAGCCGCCCCAACCGAGCTGGGGCACGCTGCTCGCCGAGGGGCAACGCTACATGTTTGATGCCCCCTGGATCGCCACTTTTCCCGGTATCGCTATCAGCCTCACCATTTTAGGCTACAACCTTGTCGGCGACGGTCTTCGTGATGCGCTTGACCCCCGATTGCGCACGCAACGTTGATGCCGGCCGTGCTCTCCGGCAGTGCGGCGGGCGATTCCGGTAACCGGCATCATCTCCCTATCCTTGGGCCTTACCCTGCTCACACGAGAGGGTTTTCAGAACATTCTGGAGGAAACGAAATGGCTGCAAAAACAGTTGTACGTGGAGGAACCCTTATCGATGGCACCGGCGCGGCGCCGGTCTCCGACGGGGTTGTCGTGATTGAGAACGGCCGGATTGCCGCTGTTGGGGCGAGGGCCGACTTTGGCGAAAGCGGTTTTGATGGCGCCGAGGTTATCGACGTTCGGGGCAAGACGATCATGCCCGGTTTGATCAACTGTCACCAACATCTCGACAACCGCCACGGCTATGGCTCGTACCAGACCCGCGCTGCTCAGCCGCTTCCCTACCTGGTGGCGCGGGCCGCTCGCAATGCGCTTCTCGATCTACAGGAGGGGGTGACGACGATTCGCGACGTGGCCTCTCGCTTCGGAACCAATCTGCACGTCAAAAAAGCCATCGAAGACGGAATGATCGTCGGCCCGCGGGTGGTCGCGTGCGGCCAGCCCATAGCGATGACCGGTGGCCACGGCTGGGAGCTGTGCATCGAGGCCGATGGTGAGGACGCGGTGCGCCACGCCGCGCGCCAGTTGCTCAAATCGGGCGCGGACCTGATCAAGTGCATGGCCAGCGGCGGTTTCATCAGCATCGGGGTGGATCAGCCCTGGTCACCCCAACTCACGGCCGCAGAGATGCGGGCCGCCTTTGACGAAGCCCACAATGCGGGCAAGCCGACCACCGTCCATGCTCATCCGCCAGCGGCGATTCAGCGCGCCGTCGAGGCGGGGGTTGACTGCATCGAGCACGGCGCGCTGATAGATGAGGCCTCCGCCGAGTTGCTGGCTCAGAAAGGGATCCCCCTGGTTCCTACCCTGGGAGAGAGCTACGTGATCGCCCATCGCGGTGAGGAATTCGGACGCCCGGCCTGGTTGGCCGAACTCTGCCGGAAGAAGTTAGAGGACCGGTCGCGCCACTTTGGCTACGCGATCGCGGCAGGTGTCAAGATGGCGGTTGGTACGGATGTGATCGGTACGATGGCGGAAGAGATCCGGCTCATGGTGGAGGGCGGCCTTCGCCCGATGGACGTTCTCGTTGCCGCGACTCGCAACGGGGCCGAGGTGTGCGCGCTGCTGGACCAAACCGGCACGCTCGAGCCGGGCAAATGGGCCGACGCCATCGTGCTGGCCGGCAACCCGTTGGAGGATCTGGGCGCGCTCGAGCACGTCGAACTGGTTTTCAAGGAGGGGGTTCTGTATCGCCCTGAGGCGCTGGCAGCCGCGACCGGCAAGCACCCCCTATAGCAGCCGCGGACGTCTCGGGAGCGGGGGAGGGTCCTGATTCGCCGGCCTCCCTCGTTCGAGGGAGAAGTATTGCGATGAACGCTGAACACAGCGCTGTGAGCCCGCTCAACTTTTTGCCGGAGATTCGGGCCTCGTTCCCGCCGCGTGTGAGCATCGCCGATGTCACCCTCCGGGAGGGCGAGCAGGCTGCCGAGGTGAGCTTCTCGAAGGAGGAGAAGCTGGCGCTTGCACGCCGGCTCGATGAGATTGGCGTCGCGCAGATCGAAGTCGGCTGGCCGTCGAAAGTTGCGCAGGATCGCGAGGTGCTTGGCCTGTTGAAGCAGGAAGGCCTGCGTGCCAGGACCCAGGCCCTGGCGGCGCTCTATGGCGATGGCTGGCGCACCGACGTCGACGCCGCCATTGACAGCGGCGCCGACGTGGTGGCGTTGCTCCATGCCACCTCCGACGTGCGCTTGCAGTACAGCGAGCGGATGAACCGCGAGCAGGTAGTTGAAAAGGCCGTCGAGGCTGTCACCTACGCGTCCGGCCGGGGAGCGCTGATCGCCTTTACCGCGGTCGATGCGCCGCGCACCGATCTCCTTTTTTTGGAAGAGATCGTGCGCGCCACCGTCGCCGCCGGGGCAGATCGGATCATCCTGCCGGATACGGTCGGGGGCGCCGGGCCGGAGGCGATGCATTTCCTGGTGAAACAGGTCTGCAGTTGGGTCGACGTGCCCATCCACGTTCACTGCCACAACGATTTCGGACTGGCAGTTGCCAATGCCCTGGCGGCGGTTCGCGCGGGAGCCACGATCGTCGATGCCGCCGTGAACGGCCTGGGCGAACGCAGCGGCAATCCGCGCCTGGACGAACTGGCCGTCTCGCTCGAGTTGCTCTACGGGGTGGAAAGCGGGCTCGACCTCAGCAAGCTCACCGGCCTGTCGCAGTTCGTGGCCGAGATGACCGACCTGCCGCTCCCGTTCAACAAGCCCCTGGTGGGGGAGTATGCCTTCTCGCACAAGCTCGATCTGCACGTCCGCCGGGTGCTCGAACATCCTCCGGTGTTTGAGGCCCTGGCGCCCGAACTGGTCGGGAACCGAAGGGTGATTCCCTTAGGTCGCCATGTGGGCCCCTTCATCATTCGCCTCAAGCTGCATGAGTTGGGGCTGACCGCGAGCGACGCACAGGTCGCGGAGTTGGTCGCTCGGGTCGAGGAGCGGGCCGTGGCCACCAAGCGTGCGGTCAGCAACGAGGCCTTTGCCGCGCTCGCGCGGGATCTCCTGGGGGACGGAGGGCCGAAAGGACAGACGGATCGCCGTTGACGTGGGGTGCGTCGCGGGGGCGTGGCAGACGGCCGCTTCGCAGGTGTCTCTCGCGACGGTGAATTGGAAGGGCGTGTACCCGGCATTGCCGGGCACACGCCCGCACCGGCAGGCGTGACAGAGCACGAGGCGAGTGCCATGAGAACGTTGACGGGAGGACAGGCGGCGGTCGAGGCCCTGGCCGCGGCCGGCATCGAGGTCGTCTTTGGGATTGTAGGGGTGCACAACATGCACATCTACGATGCGCTCTACGACCACCCTTTCATGCGACAGGTCACGGTGCGCAACGAGCAGGGCGCGGCCTTTATGGCCGATGGCTACGCGCGGGCCTCGGGGCGGGTTGGTGTCGTGCTGCCCATTACCGGTCCGGGCGGCACCAACGCTGCCACCGGCGTCGCCCAGGCCTATGCCGACTCTTCGCCCGTCCTGGTGATCCAGAGCAACGTCGCCAGCGACTTGCTCGAGCGCGACGTGGGCACCTTGCACGAGATGAAGGATCAGGTGGCCTTCTTCAGCACCATTACCCAGCGCAGCCAACGGGTCTCGAAGGTCGAGGCGATCCCGGAGCCCATTCGGGGGGCAATCGAGACGTTGCAGGCCGGCCGGCCGCGGCCCATCCACGTTGAGATCCTGGCAGACGTCCTGGC
>DOUV01000816.1 GCA_003520455.1 Chloroflexota bacterium
CGGGGGCGCCGCCGGAAAGTCGCCGCTGAGATCGTAGCGGCCGGCGTTGAGCGCCTGGACCTCGTCAATCGTGAGCTCGTCGGCCATAGATGGAGAGAGATGTTACTGGGTCGTGCCTCGGCTGCCAAATTGGTTGACGAGGGACCTGAAACGTGGAACGCAAAACGCAATGACGCCAGAGCGGCGATGCTTTCGCACTCCACGGTCTGGGTGCTCGCCGTCGGATTGCATCGCGAGCGGGCTCCGTGCGAACGGCGGGTGATTTACCGAAGCACAAAGCGGCGCGAGAGTGATCAAGGTGCTCAGCGCCAAGTACCACGAGGCTTTCCCAAGTCGGCGACCCACTATTCTGCTTTTTCAGTGCTCTTCCAGCATGCGAATACGTGCAGCGTAGAGTTCCAACCGATCGACTGCTCGTAACCGCTCAAAGTAACGATGGGCCGTGGATCGATCCCCTAGGATTAAGAAGTAATGCCCTAATTCGTAGAGGCTGAAGAGGTCAGCTGGGTCGAGCACAAGTGCCTGGTTGTAATAGGCAAGCGCGGATCGGATATTGCCAGCAGCCATATGTGCCCAGCCTAGTTTGCTAGATACAACGGCGATTTCTGGGCGCTCTTGACGCACAACCTCCAGCAATTCGATCGCTTTACGGTATTGTCCATCAAGACCGTAGGCAACTGCGAGACGGAAACGCGCATATGGTTTGTTTGTCGCAAGTGAAAGTAAGCGCTCGTACGCCGGAATAGCTCTGTGATACTGCTTGCTGACGATATAGAGCTGTGCCAACCGCTCTAAGACGTCGGCCACCTGGTCAGCTCTGCCTGGATACTGGCCCTCATACGCTCGTAGTACGCGCTCGTAAGCCTCAATAGCCCGACGCTGGTAGCCCAAACGCAAGCAGATGCCGGCGAGCAGGCGAAGGTAGTTAGGATGCCCCCCGCTGCGGTCGACAGCCGCCTCTGCAGCCACCATTGCGCCTTGAAGGTCGTCTTCCGCGAGACGACTTTTCGCCTGCTCAAGGTAGTAAAGAGGTGATGAGGAATCAAGCCGAAAGCTGACTCGCGAAGGCTCTGTCCGTTCGCTCTTGCGTGTTGCCGGGAGTTGGGAGAGCATCTCGAGGACCTGTTCGACGTCCTGTAACATGGCCTCACAGCTCAAGTACCGATTGCCTGGCTCACGGGCCATTGCTTTGAGAACAACCTGCTCGATAGAGGGCGGTACATCGGGATTGATCTCACGAGGTCGTTGAACCTGTCGCCCGGCCAACAGTTCATATGGCGAGTGATACGGGAGACGGCCTGTAACCATCTCATAGAGAACAACTCCCAAGGAGTAGATATCACTGATCAGACTGCGGCGCTCATCGATTGCAACTTCTGGTGCCCAATATGGTTCGGTTCCCTGACGTTTAGTCCACACCCATACATCAGAGAGGTGACGCGAGGTCCCAAAATCAACCAGCTTGGCTTGCCCTGTACGATCGACCAGGATGTTCTGTGGCTTGATGTCACCATGAACGACGGCCTCAGCATGGACCACACTGAGGCCGGACAAGATCTGCTGCGTCCAGAGTAAGACTTGCCTGAACGAGAGCGGGCGCTGCGGACCAACGCCATCCAAGATCTGAGCGAGACTATAACCGTCCACCAGCTCCATTTCGATGACAAACAAACCACCGATTGTGTGGACGCCGTGGACTTTTACAATATTTGGATGACTGAAGGCCCTCACAAGATCAGGCTCTCGACGCAAGACTTCCTCGCCAAGCTCCTGATCACGCGGAATTTTGAGCGCAACCAATTCATTGTTATCTAAACGTCGCGCTTTCCATACGACACCGAACGACCCACGACCAAGCTCATCTATCAGCTCGTAGCGATCGCCGAGCTTTTCTTGTGGACGACCAACGAAGAAGATGAGCGGGCTCATGTAGGCCAGCTGTGAACGCTCGACTCAACAAAAAGCAGATCGTGGACAAGCAACTTCTCACCTTGCCAACCGAACACGCACTTGACTATGGTCAAGGGACAGTGTGGTGGGGGTACGCGCACACCGTTCCGCACGAACCCAACACGATACAAAGCTCGTGATTCCTTGAGACTCTGCGGGGCGGTACCTGAGCGCAGCCAATAGATGAGGAAACAATGCTGCAGGGTGTTGCCCGCGCGCAGAGAGGTGATTGCGAGATTCTCAATCTTGTGACGAAGCTTGCGTTCATCACCGCGTGTCTGAAACCTTTCAAACTCGAACGCGACCAGCGGCACATTCAATTGCTTATCGAACCAGATCACATCGGATCGCACATCGCCGAGAGCAGCAAAACGACTGCCGGCAAGCACCGGCAGGGGGCATTCTACGACAGCAGCAAAACCGAAGTACTGCCCGACCGTTGCGAGATAGGAAAGCATGTGGGAGTGAATTGCAACATCGGCATCGGCGACACCAAAGCGCGTAAGCATCGGAAAATGCTCGTCCATGATCTGGCGCTGGGCAAACCAATCAGCACTGTTCATCGTCGGCCCCAACGATCAAGAACATTCGGCGATTCACCACCATGCACCAGGACTTTGTAGCCCACTTTTACAATCAGCGGTGCTAAGATTGCCCGACCTGTCACGAGCGCTTCGCCAGTAGAAAGTGATGGCAGTTCATCTAAATCTGCTTGCGAGAAATAGTCGGATGTACGGCTAATGAACCGCTGGTCGTCGGGGTTCTTGATACGCATGGCAATGATGGTATTGCATTGGCTGGTCACATCAGAGTCTAGCTTGCTAGGCCGCTGGCTGACGATGGCAAACCCGACACCGAATTTGCGACCCTCCGAAGCGATACGCCTGATAATGTTCTTGCTAATGGACAACTGATCAGCAGGAGCATAGTTATGCCCCTCCTCATAGACAATGAACACGGGGCGGATTGGGTTGGTCTTATGACTCGCGGCGCGGAGTAGCTCGCTAGAGATGAGCGCCACAATAATCTGTCGGGCACTGTCTGATAGACCCTGTAAATCCACAACAACGAGTCGTCCATGACTGTGCGGGGCTCCACCTACCATCTCGCGCACGTCAGTTGGTTGGCCGACAGCCCGAGTGTAGAAACTACGAGCTTCATTGATGACCCGCCGCAGGCGAATAGCTGCGACAGCCGCGCTTACACCTCTCAGGGCCGAGGCTTCGGCTGAAGAAAGCTCATCCCAGGTGCGCAGCGTGTCAAGGTCATCTGTCAGCAACGTCAGAAGCGACTGAATGTCGCGGGGCCCGTCGAAGTGTCTCTTCCAGTAGCGGACGGCCACATCCAACACCCGTTGCTGCGGCTCGCTGAGACCCGGAAGGATGCCGGCGAGGTCATCCATCTCGAACTGGTCAAACTGCAAAGCTAGCCAGCGGTTGCAGTCTGCGTATTTCTCATTGAACGTCGAGTCTTGGGGGGTGTAGACATGGATACCACCGCCTTTTGCTTGAAGGGCTTGGAAAGCGTTCTTGATCGCTTCGAGGTCCGCGAGTTCGTCTTGTTCCTGCACCCGCTCGAGATAGGGGTTGAAATTGAGGGTCCCACCGCGCAGCGCTTTGCCGTACTCCCCATGGGTGTCGAACACCACTACCGAAGCATTCATTTGGGCAACCAGACGCTCAATGAGGCGCCCCACAGTGTAGGATTTGCCGGAGCCGGTCATCGCCAGTAAGGCCAGGTGTTCGGTGACCAAGGTATTTGCATTCAGATAGATCGGGACAACCCGATCACCCTTCTCGTAGCCCACCAGATTGCCCAGCCGAATACTGGTATCCTCACTGAACTCGTAGAATTGCGTAAGAAAGGCATAATCTACGCCATAGACCCGGGCGCCAGGATCAAGTGGGCGCCGCGGAATGTGAATTTCGCCGGTCGAGGGATCTTTGTAGCCGATCAATTCGATGCGGCCGTAGACCGTTTCCCCTGATATACGTGTCGTCGGCAACAACTCGACTTCGCTGATACCCTCGCCTAAACTCTCGTTGAACATGATATTGCTACGAGAAAGCGAAACGATACGGCCAAGTACGTCGGTGCGTACTTCGCCGCGCCTTTCCACGTGCGGGATTCGCACGAACTCGCCGCGCCGAGCACTGTAGCTATCTCGTAGGGCGACAGTCAGTTTAGCCGGGTTGCCAGTGTTACCGATTAGCTTACCAAGATAATCATCTTCCAGCATTGACCTGTCCCCTCACGAACGGTCCTGGGTTGTTCCCACAGTACTATCTGCCTATCCCATGTCCAGCTCTGGCATAAAGTTACCTTCGTCAGCCAGTGTGTCGATTCCCTCGAGCCATGCCTGGTCTATGGTTCCCTCGCGTAGCAGTTCCATGGTGCGGCTGCGATAGGTGCGGAGCACCCCTTGGGGCATGTGCACAAGTCTCTTGGCGTACCACAGTGGCAGAGGCCATACGCTGGGATGATCATACAGTGTGAGATATGCAACCAGGCCTGCCAGATGATCAAGATGGGCACTGTCCCATGCGCTGGCCGGACCGATGGTTTCAACCTGCCACACTGGTGTACGGTACCCCACCTGCAGATGAAAGCCTATCAAACCATGCATTCCCAGACTACGCGGCGCTGCGCGGAGCACATCTTTGCCTAGGGCGGTATAGGGATAAGCCGCCGTTCGCTTCCCGACTCGCAACAGGCTGCTTAGCACACGCATAATGCCGGCCTGGCGTAAAGTCATCCACTCCTGCTGCACCAGTCCGACTACCTCCTCGTTTAGAGGCTCCAGGCTTCCTGTGTAGCCTTGCGCGTGCACAGCATTGAGTATGGCACCGAAGTAGCGCCGCCCAAGGGCAACGACGAACGGACCCTCCGGGTCAGAAGGGTAACAGCGCGGAAGCCAGCGGCCCCAGAAGCGGCTCATCACGTCCATAACCGCAGCCCATCCCGCGGAGACGTCCTCATCGTCCAAACTGCTCGTCTGAGCCCCTCGGACGATAAGGAGTGGGAGATCGAGTAGAACCAGGTCCGGGAGCGGCCCCTGATCGAAGAGATCGTTCAACAGCTCATAGGCGAGGCGGTACTCGTGCCAGGTCAGGCGCTGCGCAGTGTCGAGGAAATTCATGTCGCTAATATCCACTCGGCTATCCTGATGCGAGCGGACTACTTGCTTCTGCTCAACAAAGATATCCTGGCGCAACGCCGCGGCACCGTACAGCACGCCTCCGAATGCAGGTAGCGAGTTGCTCTTGGTGCTTATAGCCACGGCATGGGCCCGATCCAGGTGAAGTTCCGGAATCGCGCGGATAAGGCCGCCTTCCCGCAGTCGAGGCGCAATCTCGTCAACGTACCGCATCTTGCTGGCAATTTTGCCGACAGTGCCAGGCAGGCGGAGTTGCATAATTGCGGCTATCGTTTTCGAGAGTTGAACGTCTTCCATCGGCTATACTCGATTTAATTCACGCACATACGGGTGCAGGCCTAAACGAGCGATCCATCTCTCAAGCTCGGCTTGGTTAACCTGGTACGCTCCGTCGGACTCTGCCACACAATCAGCCTCGGCTAGATGCTGCAACGTGACTTGGATACGCTCGGGAGATAGCTCGATGTACAGTTGCTCGATGAGAAGTTGCTGCAAACCGAGAAGGGAGGTGGTCCGGGCGAGGGTCAGTGCGAGCACCACAGCCCGCAGCTCGTCCGATGAAGGCGAAAGAATTTCTTGATTGGCCGCCCCAACACCTTCCTTCGTCGGCTGCGGAGCGTCTAGAAGGCTCAAAAGAGCCCGCAGCAACCTCTCCCTGGCAAGCGGATCGCTGCGGCTGCTGAGGGTGAGCAATTGTATGGTGGTCACATAAATTGGTGTCGTGGTGTTGCTGGGACGGTACCGAAAGAGGACCGGTTGGCCTGTGTCATTGAAGGCCATGATACCGGCGGTTAGCGGTGTGGCAAGCACTTGATCACAGCGTACCTGCACCATGTCTTGGGCAAGGGCTTGACGAAGGTACGCATCAATCAAGTGAATTTGATCACCGCGTCCCGGCTGGACAACCAAGTGTGCGGGGGTATCCAATACCGGGGTAAGGTTAGCCCGTGCTGGCCAGGGGGGGAGCAGCAGTAACGGATACCCTTTCTTGTGCGCCCTCTGACAGATTCCCGCCATATCTGCCATCAGGGATTCGATAACCGTCCCCAAGATTACGAGGGGATGATCCAGGCCGGATCGCCGACTGGCTTCGTCAATCGGGACAGGTACCAGATCGGTATACGCCGCGAGGAGACGCAGCGTCGGATCAGTCGCTTGTTCGGTCAGAACATGAACACTCATCGGCGTAGCTTTACGGTCCGAACGACGATACCCATTTCCTCCAGTTCGTCAAGGGCGGCCCGGTGATCAGGCTTGGGAATGTATTGGTCGTTTACAAGATCCTGGTACATCTCCAGCCATAGCATCCACGTTGTCACCCTGTTGGTCTGATCAAAGAGCGCGAGCCCGCGGTCGTTGACTTTGGCGTTGAAGCTTTCAAAACGATGTTTGCTCTGGCTGTAGCTTTCTGCCAGGTCTGGAAGCTTCACTTCGGATTGGCGCAACGCACGGAGAACTTCGTTCAGCGCTCGCAATCGATCGAGGTTGATCATGCTCTTCAGACTGCGCTCGATGTCTCCAAGCGCAGCGGCAATACGTTGCTGTAGTCCCTCGATCTTTCTGCTGTAGCCGTCAACCTCAGTGTCCAATTCGTCCAAAAGCGCCATCCCCGGCACGTTGGCCGCTTGACTGGCGATGGTTTGCCTGAGACCGCCGGTGAGAACAGCCTCGGCTTCGGAGTAGTCAGCGCGAATGCGTTCCGCATCTCCCCAGACACCTGGCGGTGCATCTGCCATGAAAGCGCTCAGACGTTTCCAGGCAGGTTGAGCCTGCTCGAAGTGGCGTACTGCGGTTTCCCAACGGGCGTGAGCGGCCTTAAACCTCGCCCATAAACTCGCCGGCTGATGCCGGTCAACCAGGCGACCGAGAGCGTCCAGCCGGTACCAGGCTTCTTCATATCTGCCCGTGATTAAGTAGCGCCGAACCTCGTACGGGTACCCGGGAATTTCAAGGCGCCCAGAGACAGAGACGGTGTCCCCTGCCGTGACCAGGGCAAGTTCTTGTTCAATCGCCTTCAATGGCATAGTCAGCGCCGCGATTGGGAACGGATAGCTGCTGACTACTTGCATTGTCTCGGCTTCCTTCAACTGACGACGAATCTCGTCAATGATTTCGGAGCGACGCTCGGCAAAGGCGCCACGGAGCCAGCGGAGAAAGTTCACTTTCTCCCAGAGGGAGAGCGTTTTGTAACGGGCACTGTAACCACGGATCTGGTCTGGCGTACACTGGAAGCTCAGGCTCTCGCGCCGGTATATTTCAGGCGGACAGATTTTCTGCAACGTCAATTCTATCTCTTGGATTTGACGCACGAGGGTGCTGAGCGTGTCCGGATCAACCTGGGGGCTACGAGCCAGCGGCGTGAGATCAGTTTCGTTGATGAGTTTTTCGGCTTTTTCCAAATCATCGCTGGCAAAGCGTAGCTCCCCGACCTCCAATGCTTCCGCCTCAGGGGCGAAGAATTCCTTAATCTCCTTGATGGCGTCACGGCAAGGACCGTTCAACCAGGCTGACGTGGCCTCGCGGTATTGGGGCAAGAGGTCGCTATTGATTGTACGGTACATCTCGGTCTGAACGGTAACGAGACCAAGGGCGCGCAGCAGCTCCAGGGTCTGCTCCAGTTGTTTGGTAACCTGCATCTCGCTATCGGCAAAGAAGAAGCGCCCTGCCAGATTTTCCAGGCTGGCCTGGGGCCGCAATTCGTAGAGTAGAGCGCCGAACGCGGGGTGTGGTATCGGGCGGTACGGCTCCTCACTCAGGATAGCCAGGGTTGCCAGTTTGCTTGGCGGTACCTCAACATTCTTGCGACAAGCATTTACAACCTGGGCAAAGCTCTGAGAATCAAATCCCTGGTTCATCTCAGGACTAATGCCGTCTATCGTCCAGCCGTTCGTCAGCATCAAACGGTAGGCACGGTAGAAGTCGTCCAGAGCCAGGCCGCGCATGCTGTACCAGATCGGCCGTAGAAGGTAGCCAGAGGCCTCCAAACGAGCGTGCCAATCATCAGTCTGGCGCTTCCATTCATCTCGGATCGCCATCATGCGACTGTAAGACCAGTCGCTCAGAAGTTCACTCTGAAAGACAACGTCTCGTCCCGAATACCTGATCAGAAAATCTTCTTCGAATATGTTCAGGCGCCGCGCAATAACTGAGCGCTTCAGGAGAGGCAAGAGTGAAGTAGCCTGTTCGAATGCTGCTGCGTCGGCATGGGGTGACAGGAGCACCACAACAGGATGGACCGGTTGCTGACTCAGTAATACTGTCAGGTCATCGACCAGCCGCCTCACGTCACGGCAGTAGGTAATGGTCAGCCGTCCATCCCGCGTTACGCGCAGACTATCCAGACGCGGTGATTGAAACGACGATCTAAAGCTCACGCTGGCAGCCGCCTGGATCTCGCGTGCGGGGCGGAGATCCATAGGCCCTTCGTCTAGAAGTTTGGCAAAGCCCTCGCAGATAGCTTGTTGGCGCCGGGTATCACTGGCGCCGACTTCGCGCACGTATCGCTCGATTCGTGGTTCGTCCTCCGGATTGCGGAAGAACGTGGTCCGCTGGGTCTCCCGGGTGAGTAGTTTGTCAACACGTTGAAGCAAGGGGAACGATACGGCAAGATAACGGGGGCCGCTCACCCTGTAATTCTCGCTCGTAAACACCTGGTGCAGCGCATCAGCCGCTTGCTCGATGTTTTGTTCTGGGTAAAGGGCTTTCAGTTGCGCCGAGAACTGGCTTCGCTCGGCACAGATCAGGATGTCATCATTCTCTGTCGCGACGGAAAATGCCTGCAACGCCGCCAGGAGCGCGGTTATACTGAGACGCGCGTTGTAAAATTCATAGACATCGCCGGTTTCGTGTGAAGCCAGGCGGAAACCGACTTCAGGGCGAGTCAACTCAGCAGCAAGACTGCCCGCATCAATATGAACCTGGATCAGTTCCGCAAAGGGAGGGCTTTCCAGGCCGGGCAATCGTGCTCGTTGCAGCTCTTCGGCTTGAGCCTCGGTAATATCAACGCCAATGGTAACAGGGAGTTGGCCGAAGACCAACCTGTTTACCAAATCATGGTGAACAGATGCTACACCCTGGAGCAAGTCCAGCCCGCTGGTATCAAACACTCGACTCGCACGGGCTTCAGTGCGGGCGAATTCCTCGAGCAGTTGCGCCGCCGTTACCTCGTTCCCCTCGGCCCGGTGGCGCTGGTAGGCCTCATGGATGGAACTCATGATGACGTTGAACCAGCCAAAGTTACGATTGCTGGCCAGAAAGGCGGCCTCCGCGGTACCTTGGGGATAGTCTACCGTCTGGCCTGCGGTGGCGGCCTGCTCTCGAATATGCTGGATATAGCGGCGGACGTCACTCAGGCGGTTTGGCGTCAAGGTCAGCACATCATCGCGACGACGGCTCGGGCCGATTTCCAGTTTGTCGCGCATTCCCTCAGAGCAGAGCAGCAGGAAGTGAACGTTGGCGTAGAATGGCTGCGCGGCCCGGTAATGTTCGTGACGAAATACGTCGGCAACCAGGGTCAGAAATTCAGCAGCGACAGGCTCCCCTCCCGGTTCCGGTAGACCACGCTGGTAGTCTGTGACCGTCTCCAGCTCGTCGACTACGACCCATAGATGCTCGATCCCAGCGCGTTGCAAGACCTCTAACGCCCCTTGCAGGCGAGCGTCGTAGTCCTCGATTTGGGCGAGGGCGGTCTGCAAGGCTTTCATATCCACGTTTCGCGCCTGCAGAGCGGAGCGTAGATCGGCCGGCAAGGCCGCTGGCACCTTGCCACGTCCCGAAGACTCGAGAACGAGTGCTAACGCATCAGTGGCCACCCGGGCGATCCAATTGTCAACAAAGAGATCATCATCACAGACCATATCATAGCGGATGAACAAGGGCAGGATGCCTTCGGCAAGGCCAGGTGCGAGAATTCTTTCATCGCTACTGGGCACTACGTACTCATCGGTATTGACCAACCAGCGGTCCACGTGGCTGAAGCTCTCGGCAAACAACTCAAAGCCGATCCGCGATTTGCCTAGACCCCAATCGCCGATCAAGGCAAAGAAGCTTGCCAGGCGGCTCTGATCAAACTTGCGGCGAAACTTTACGAGCGCGTTGAAGACGCTATTCTGTCCCACGAGTGGCGTATCAACCGGATAGAGCGCCACGCCTTTATCAGACCAAAGTTTCATAGAGCCTCGTGAAAGAGTCGGTGCGCTGACAGGGAGACCAAAGGCCGCTTCGAAAGAACGACCGGTCCGATGAACAGGCTCACCGCGCGCGTAGGAAAGATACTCGAACTGCTGGCGATTCTCGACGTAGGCATTATAAATGCAGACTGCGTCGTTGCGCTCATCCCAGATCAACAGTGGATCGAGCGGGAAGACACGGCAATATCCTTCGGCTTCTTCCAGTGCCAGCACTATATTGTTTTGCAACCAATCTGCTACGGCTACCTTGACCTGCCGTCGGCGTTTCTTGAGTGCTCGCAATAACAGACCATCAACTATCACCCCTTCGGCCGACGAGTCAATCCGCTCGACGTAGAGAAGGTCGCCGCAAATCAATGGTTCAAACTCAGCCAGTAATCGCAGAAGAGACGCCTCAAGGTGAGGGATGGTGTCCTCGTAAAAGTGACGCCGCGGCGCACCATGGCCCTGAGTCTTATTTCGCAGCTCGATAAGGGTCTGCATGACCTCGATCAAGCTCACCTTCGCGTCGGTGCGTGGCGGGTGTCCCTTCAGGGTCGCGACGGTCTCGCCGATTTTGAGCAGGCTCTCATCCCGCAGCTTCTTTCGCAGAGCGCCATCTAACCGGCGTCCCCATTGATCACCCTCTCCCCTCAGATGATCCCGGCTCGATGTCAGCAACTGCAACCAGTGTCCCTGACTCGTCTCGCGGAAGCTATCACGGACGAAGAAGAGGATTTCTGGCGGCTGGTTGCCCAAGGCGCGGCTCCGCGACCAGGCGACACTGGCCAGGGTCTTGAGAGTGACTTCGTAGAGATACATCCACTGATTGAAGCGCTCTGCCGGTTCGCGAGCCGTGGTCGCGTTCTGGTAACTGGCCGTAATCGGGGTCATGCCCCGTTCGTCGAGCCACTTTTCGATCGCGCCACGTTCCTCGTCATTCATGGACTCAGTCCCTCCGTTGCCCGAACGCTGATCGATAGTCGCACCCGCCGTCGGTCGTTGTCGCCCAACAGACCCCGCCCCATCCGTGGCTGGCCTGGATGGGAGTCGAGCACTTGTACGATGCCCTCATACAAACCACGGCGAACGAAGTCATCGAAACGCGTGTCGATTTCAGCGGGCGGTAGCCCTTGAAGTTCAGCCCAGCGTCGGGCAAGGGATGTGACGATGACAAAGCCGACCTCGTCGGCCAGTTCGTCAACCGCCCGCCGGAGTGCCTCATACGGATCGCGCACAAGAGCCGGCGTTGTGCCAACCAGATCGGCAACAAGCTCGGAGCTGAGATGACGAACCGCGGCCGCTTCATCCAGACCCCACCCATCGTCAAGATCAGCCAGAACGCCCAGAGCTTTGAAGACCGCCAGGCCGTTACGCAGGTTGTAACTCAATTTGTTGGTGGACGGCGGCCCGTTGTGGACCCCTTCCAGCACGAAATCGTGGGCCAGCGTATACCCCTGGGCAGCGATTTCAGCGTGCCACCACGGGCCCAACGCGTGCGAGATGCGCTCTTTGAGAAGCATGTTGAGTGCGGCGCCACTCTCTGCGAAAAGGGGCACCTCTTCCTGGCCGCCGACCAGTTGAGCAAGGTGATTCGGCCCGGCGAAGAAGCCGCGCCCGGCAAAGACCACGCGCCGTCCCTCGGCGAGCAGCCCAAGGAACAACCGGGTGCGCACCTCGTAGCGCCCCAACTGCTCGGCCAGGAGCTGCTGCCAGCGCAAACCGTCCGGATCGTCCGTGTACGCTTCTCCCAAGGCGATAGCTTCAGCGGTCGGTACCCATAGATCGTCCTGCGTTTCCCATTGAACCAGAGGGCTGCCGGGTACCTGACGCGGCTGCGCCGGTTCCCGACGCCGGAAGAGGTTGATGCCGCGGATCACCAGTTTACTCTCGGCAACTTGCACCACCCCGAAACAGTTGGTGAGCACATTTTCCCGCAGGGGCTTGCGTCCTCTGACGTAGGCCAGGCGGAAGAGTTGCTCGCCGATCTGGCGGCGGGTGGCACCCTGGCGCAGCTCAGGGTAGGTTGCCAGGCGGGCAAGCGCTTGCGGATAGGCCTGGAAGCGTTCCGCCTCTGGCCAGAGGTAGAGCTTGGTCAGGCCCAGGCGCTGCATGAAAAGCGGCTCAGAGTGATTCACGGTTCGCCCGACCTCGTTTCAGGGAATTCTGTAGATACGTGAGGAGAGCCTCGCGCTCTTGCTGCCCCGGTCCGCGGGCCAGCGTCCGCGCACGAGGCCGCTCCCCCCAGGTCAAGGCGTATGCCTCGGCGAGAATCAGGATACCATCCTCCCACGTCAGCATCTGAGCTGCCAGCAAGTTATCCAGGAGATTGCCCAGGCGGGACGGCGCCAGGCCTGGTGGCAATATGGGATAGAAGCCCATCGAATCTACCAAACCAGGCAGTAGCTCGCTCAAAGGCCCAACGGACTGCCGGCCGATTTCTACCACGGTGGCGCTCAATTCATGTTGGCAACGGAGTATGGGCTGGGTCGCCTCTCCCCTGGCGAGCCGGTGGGCATAGGCCAGGTGGAGCACTGCCCGATAGTAGGGTTGCTGCGCCAGAGCATCCTGCCAGATGATCTCTGCTATCCTACTCGTGTCGAACAGAGGCTGTCCCACCGCGTCGAAGAGCGGCAGGCTGCTCTGCACCTCCTGCCGGGTGATGGTCCAGGGGGGCGGCGGCAAGGATGGCAGAGTACCGGTGTCGCCCTCATGCAACGGGAATTCGGGGAGTAGGGCGATGGGGCGCTCTGGCGGTGGGGCCGGGGCAACGGGCAGGGCGGGTGCCTTGCCGAACTTCTCCAGCACTGCGCCGAACAGGTCGAGCGGCGCCGCACTCAGTCCCAAGAGCGTCCGATCCCACTCAGCGAAGTCGCCAAGATCAGTGTAGAGATTCTCGAAACGGGCCTGCACCTGTGGCGACGGCCAGCCCACTATACGCCCGTCACTGGCTTCCAGTTCGTCGAGAAGAGTGTTGAGGGCCGGCACCAGGTGAGGCATATCTCGGACAACCCATTGCTCCAGACGATCGTAGAGGTCTTTCTGCCCGGCGTCCACCATCCCGTGTGTCAGGATGGCGAGCAGGCGGCGGCGATAGGGAGGATAGTTGAAACCGACGGCGCGTAGCAGATTGGTATCGCTGCACTCTGGCGACAGGGTGAGTAGGGGCGGCGTGGCAAGCAGCACGCTGCTTTCCCCCGGCCGCGCCAATCCCGCAGCAATCAAGACGCGCGGCCACTCCTGGGCACGGAGGGCGGCCACCTCGTCCTGGGTCGCCTCACCGTAGGTGCGCAGGTGAGCAAGGAGGGGCAGAACCTCCTGAGGGTCAGTTGCTGACGGTGGCTTCGACATCACGCATTACGTCGTCCCAGGTGGGCGGTTTGACGTGGCCGTTGAGGATGGCATCGGTATCGAGTGTGCCTTCGATAAGGGCTTCGACATCGGCTTTGGCTTTTTCAACAAGCTCGGCTGCTTTATCGCCAAGTGCTTCGTATGCCACCACGCGCTGGTGGATAAACTGCTGATCTACAATCCCCAGCAGTGGGATCAAGAAGTCGCCGATATCTTCGGGGTAGACTCGACGCTGGCGTACACCTCGAGCAAATCGCTCGTTTTGCATTCGTCCGAAAATTGAGTTCAGGAATAAGCAGAGATAGCCAGGTGTCAGTTCGCGTCCACATCTCAGAACAGAAACATCTCCCCCAACAACCATTGGTAAGTATTGTCCAAGGATAATAGCCGCCTCACCAACTGGTGGCCCTACGGATGAGTAGACCACATCGTTGGCTTGAAGGTGTGTGGTACTCGGCTTGTTGTAGGTCGCGCGATCGATCCATAAACTTGGTGTCCGCCAACTGATACGCTGCGGGTCGATGTCTGATGTCAAAATGCAGGGGATGACTTCCTGTTCTACTCTTTCTGGAGTCGTAGCGCGGATAATTGAGGAACGTAACAGAGATCGAATGTTCGCGATCTTAAAAGGAAGCCGAGCTAGATGGTCTTCCAGATCGAAGTACATCGGTAGATAGAATTCAGCTGCCAATCGCTCATTCAGCTTATTTACGGGTACCGCGCTGTAGCGGTCGGTCCGCGGAGTAAATAAACTCAGTTGGGCTAAATCCTCAAATCTGTGAACTGCTTCTTGCAATCCTTGCCGCGCTTCTATCCGACACCGCTCCGCCAGCCGCACCTTGGCGTTGATGTAGTCTTGGATGGGGCGGGGGGGCAGGGGAACTCGTAACTGGCGCATTACCGGAAGCATGATGCCCTGCTGCACTGTGCCCGTGACCTGTTGTTCCAATAATGTTTTCCCGGTTTTTGAAGTGAAGAAAGCCCACAAGTATCCCACATCCGCTTTGTCTGGATCGACCGAGACACGAGCTATATGTTGATTAATATTCGCGGGAGGTACATCTGAGCCGACAATCGCCGCCTGTCCAAGATAGCCACGAATCGCAATCAATAGATCTCCCGCGCGAACAGCCGATTTTTGAGCGGCGTAATGCTGATCTCTGCTGACATAGACACAGCCATTCAGATTGAGCGAGGTCTCTTCAAAGTCTTGGGTTCGTATCAGTACCACTCCCGATTTGGTTTTGACGTGTTTCCGAATGCCATCGGTAATGATGCGCTGCCGATCGCGAACTTTGTCGAGGAACTGTAGGGGAACACCACACTGCTTGATATGCTCTAATACCTCAATGAAATGAGGCAGATAGTAGTATGTATCCATCCGCGCTGGATCGATCAGTTCGAAGGGAGCAATAATTACGAGTGGTTTCTGATTGAGTACTTGGTACTCGTGTATTAAAATCCGATCGTTATTCACCTCTTCTCTCCCAGGAAAGCTTTTCACACGGTCCAAACCAGGTAGAATTCCGAGCTGTTCATCTACCGATACTTAGGTGCGGCTTGCGGTATCAGGCGAACGTGAGTAGATGTCTGCAACTGCTATCAAATCATTACCTTCCGGGTCCGGAACTTCCAAATTTCCCTTCTTCTTATAGCCAACATGATCCGCAACTGCCATGAAGACCGTTCCCTGTCGATCTGCTTGGTGACTTTTTTTCTGAAGATGGAGAAAACTGGTTTTGGCTCCCGTTCCGCTAAACGCAAACGCCTCAGTTGGAAGGCTAACAACAGCTTTGACGATTACCTTGCCGCCAAAGAACTGACCCGTTTCGAGATCCTTGCTTCCGATGAGATACTCGCGGATGTGGCGGTCGCCACTATTAGAGAGGATTCCATCTGGAACGACGATAACCAAGTGACCGCCGGGCTTAAGCAATTGCAGATTGCGGTCAATGAACAGTGCAGCAGGGTCAGCCTTATTTAGTGCTTTTTTCGAGCGCTCCTTGTTGCCCGCTTTCCACTTCCAGCCCAGCTCTAAACCTTCACTGCCGCGTCCCTCGCCACGCATCTTGGCCAGGCCGACAGGATCGTCATACTTTCCCGAGCCGAATGGAGGATTGGTTAACAAGAGGTCGAACTGACCAATGAAGCGATCGATGTAGGTGTCAGTAATCGAGTCTTGTACCCGCAACAGGCGGTGATGGCGGGCACCGTAAGCGAGCAAGTTCAAGTGTGCCTTCGTGATCGAGCCAGGCGAAGCATCAGCGCCGAAGAGACTGTGTTCTTTCAGTTTCTCTAGCCAATCCAACCGCTCCTCGGGCGTGCGCAGTTCATAGTCGAGCACGCGCCGCTTCATCTCGGCCAGTGCCCCCACCAAGAATGAACCGGTGCCGCAGCAGATGTCACCGACCAGGAAGCGCGGCTCGTTCGGCCAGCCCTCCCATAGCTTCTCGGGAGGGATGTCATGGAAGGCCATCTTGACCATACAATCCACCACTTCCTTGCGCGTCAGGTAGGTCGCCAGCCCTCCTGAAGAGTCGTACTTGCCGCGCAAAAAAGCGTTGAACGCCCAGCCCAAGAGGTCTTCGGCCACTCGCTCGGGATCGTGGTCCTTACCCACAGTGAACTGCAGCCCCTCGAAAATACTGATGGCATACGCGAGGACGTGGGGGTCGTTGATGCGGAAAGGCTCATCAGGAGGGAAAATGCCCTGGCGCCCGCCGTTTGCCAGATCAGGCATCTGGTAATCGGGGTGCCGCTGTATCTCCCTGAATGCGGCGGCAATCTCTTCGACTGCTTGTCGTCCTTCGGCACGAACATAATCCGAACGGAAAATAGTGCTAAACCATTTCCCCTGTCCTGGCCCACCTTGAAGCTCGTAGTTCGGGTGGCGCTCGGTGTGGATTTTGAGGAAGAAGATCTTGCCAACCTCGTCAATGGCTTCGTTGGTCGTCCCCACACCTGCTCGCTTCTTGTAGATCTCCTCATGAAGCTGATCGAAGCGACGCTGCAGGTCGAGGTAGTCACCCCGACGGAACTCGGCTGCCTCGCGCTGAAGCCGTATGGCACGAGTGGTGGAGATTCTCTCGCGAGCTTCAGTGCGCCAGTTCTCCCGGCGGGGCAAGGCGGGGACGGCGCTCTCCCTGGCCATATCGAAGAAGTAATCGTAGGTCCCATCGCTGACCCACACGTAGCGCACGATCTGGCCAGGGCCGATACTACCAGCTTTGAACTGGGCGTCCTTTTGAACACCTTCTTTGTCCGCCAGCCCAGGCGCCACCGGATGGCAAAGGATCACTGGATCGCCCTGGTCAAAGGCCACGAGCGCCGCGGTGACCTCCACCCCCTCGATGCCGGCAAGCCCCAAGAGCTGGTAGGGACTGCGGAGCTCAGTGTAGCCGAGTTCTTCGAGCGTCTGGCGCATTCGGTCAAGCGCTGGCTCTGTACCGGCGAGGACGGCTTGCTTTACTTTCGCCATGGGGTTTCCTTCAACTGGTTGAAAATCATGATCCCGGCGTTATCGCGGAATCGAGCCAAAATCACTGATCGAACTTGCACTTCGGGGTATCCTGTTTCCGCTGCCATAGCCTTTGCCAGGCTACCAATATGCTCACCTGGTCTCCCCTGGCTTCTAAAATAGGCCAGGGTGGCTGCCACAATCCGTTGTTCAGGAGTCTGGTCCGAGGCTGCGAGGACCCAACGATCATCGGGGAGGGGACTGACGCGCCGGTTAAGCCGCAACAGCAAGCGCAGAACGTCCTCACCCTCGGCAAGCGAAGCGAGCGCTGGGAGACGAGCAAGTATATCCGAAGTGGAGCGCGCCTGCCCAACTGAGAGGATTCGCAGAATGTCTTCGGTGACAGACATGGTCTTTCTGAGGGCCCTTCAACTACCGGATTGTGGGCAACCGCCACACGTAGAGACTGGATGAAAGAGCGAACGGTTCTTGAAGAAGCGCCGTTCGCTGCAACTGTTACCGAAGTCCAGGAGAAGATTCAGAAACCGAAAGTGCGATTCTGCCGGGAAGAAAGGAGTCGATCACTTACAGACAACAACAGCTTGGGGGCCGTCGGCCAGGAAAGATAGGCGCGCGAAGAGCAGCCGCAGCCCTTCTTCCTGTCGCCTTGCGCAACAAGCTTGGCCGGTCCGAACAGCCCGGCGAGATGGGTTCCCCGGTTGGCTCGGACGACGATGATACCAGCGAGGGTCGTCGCGCAAGGTCTCCAAACCGATAGACCCGGTGATCAAAACGCGGCTTACAAGTATAAACGTTCAGCGCAAAGACGGAAAGTTCGACGAACCCTCTCGACAGCTTCAACCCAAACTTGGCACATTGCACGCGCAAAACAGTCCCCCATCGCCGGGATACAGCAGAAAAAGGAGAGCCGCCTCATCGCCGGATACGACGATGAGGCGGCTCTTTTCTCGCGCCACCGTCTTTTCAGCCACCCCAATAAGTGCTGGAGGCTCGCAGTCCTCAAATATCCAAATTCTGCACCTGCTTCGCATGCGTCTGGATGCAGCGCCTGCGCGGCAGGACCGCCTTGCCCATCAAGTTTGCCGGCCTTGATCAGGGAGAGCGGCAGCTACACGATGGAGAGGTGGCCGTTCTCGATCAGGTCCATCATGGAGCGGAAGAAGTCGCACTTGGTCATCGGCCGAGGCCGGTGGGTGGACGGGCAGCAGGCGCCATTCGCTGGTGGCCATGCCGGCCAGGAGGAGGGAGCCTACGACCATGGTCGTGAGAAGCAGCCCCACCCGCCTTTCTACCCCATGCCGGCCTCTCTGGCCCGGATAATCGCCTCGGCGCGGTCGGCCACCTGGAGCTTGCTGAAGATAGTGGAGACGTGGTTGCGCACCGTCTTGGGGCTCAGGACGAGCCGCTCGGCAATCGCGTTGTTGGTCAAGCCTTCTGCCACCAGCGTGAGCACCTCTCGCTCGCGTTCGGTCAACTCGGGGAATGCCACCTCGGAGCTGGTCAAGGGGGACCGGGCGAAAAAGTCCACCAGCCGCTCGGCCACAGCCGGGCTGAAAATCGCTTCACCATTGACCACAGCACGGATGGCGCGCAATGTCTCCTCGCCCTCCGCCCCTTTCAGGATATAGCCGCACGCCCCGGCGCGCATCGCCGCCAACACGGAGTCGTCAATCTCGGTGGCTCAGGAGATTCAAACGAAGCGTAAGATGGCAACGCGAGGAGGGCCGCTGGGGTCAAAAGGATCGAGGCCAGGGCAAGCCAGCGTGTCCGTAGCGGGACAAATCACCCGTTGGGGAAGAGGAAGAGAAGCAGCAGGGTTGACGCCAACATCAACATGGCCTCGGTCTGCAGCACCACCTGGTAGGTTCCAGGCCAGAGGGCTGCCAGCTCCTCCAACGGGCCGGCCAGCAGGATGCCACACGCCAAGAGGTAGAAGGAGACAAACAGCGCCATCCAATCATTCGGCTTGCGCCGGAAGAGCACGCCGGCCAGCGTGAGGGAGACCAGGGCGGCCGCGATGGAAGCCGGCGCCCAAATCGTGCATCAGCTCAGATACTGTGATACTGCGTTTGTTAGCCAGGTCAACCAGTGCTTGAGTGCGGGCGACGTCCTGCTGCTCTACCTGTTGCACAAAAGCCAGCAGTTCTGCATGCTCCTCCGGCGTCAGTGTTCCTTCGCGACTCTTCTCCCTCAGCTCATCCAGTCGGCGCTGGGATTCCGATGGCAGCCGGCTGCCAACAATGGCACTCAACAACGCTCGTTCTTCCTCATCTACCAGCAGCGGGATCCCGCGCCGCGCCTGGAGCCCAATTACTCGGCGCGTAAACTCGGCCAATTCATCGGGTGACAATTGCTTGGGTGTTGTCCCTCATTCTCCTT
>DOUV01000868.1 GCA_003520455.1 Chloroflexota bacterium
CGACACGCCGACCGCGACTACCAGCCCGAGAGCGACCCGCCGGCCAACGCGGACACCAACGACCACACCCAGCCTCACCCCGAGCCTGACACCCAGGCCGACCCGCACACCGCGCCCAACGCGGACTGCGACCCTCGTCCCGACGGCAACGCCTCAGTCGTCGCCGACTTCGACGGAATTGCCCACACCGCGCCCCTCGCCCACGCGAATCACACCGCCGACGCCAGCGGCGACGGCGCACGACTGGCTCGAACGGCCCATTGCCGCGCCAGGTGACGATCACGTGGCTCATTTTTATCCGTACGGTGGAACCGCTGGGGATACCTTACAGATCCATCACGGCGTGGAGATGGTGAATCCCGAGGGCACTCAGGTGATTGCCGCCGCCGACGGAACGGTGGTCTTCGCACGTCCCGATGAGGCCACCGCCGTCGGCCCCACGACCAGGTTCTACGGCAATGTCGTGGTGGTCCGCCTCGACCGCCAATGGCTGGGCAAAGATGTCTACAACCTCTACGCGCATCTCTCGGCGATCCAGGTCTCAGAAGGGCAGAAAGTCAAGACCGGCGACAAGATTGGCCTCGTTGGGATGAGCGGTATCGCGATGGGGCCCCATCTTCACTTTGAGGTGCGGGTAGGGGGCAACAACTACGGCACCAGTCGCAACCCCGAGTTGTGGCTCAGGCCGCACGATGGCAACGGTACGATCGCCGGCCGTGTGATGGACGCCCAAGGTCGCCTGGTACCGTTGGCCCTGGTGACGGTTCAACGCCCGGATGAGCGCATCTACCGCAACGCCACTTCCTACCCCGCCACCGAGGTTAACCCAGACGAGGAGCTCGGGGAGAATCTCGTGATTGGTGATGTCCCCGCCGGCCGTTGGGTCGTCGCGGCCCGCGTCGGGGATCGCACCGCTGTTGAGGAGGTCACGGTACGAGCTGGTGAAACCACCTGGGTCTACCTGCGACCGAAGCCGTAGCCGGGTGCAAGAACCGATGGGGAGCCAGCGTGTCTACGGAGATACGCGACCTCGGCGGAGCCTTTTTGAGGCTGCGGGACGATCGCCGCGACAAGTGTGCTGGGGGCGCTCGTCCACACTGGCGGACCACCGCCCGCGATCGCAGGAGGCCGAAGCGTCTCTACCTACAAGGAGATGTACTCGCTCACCAAAAGGAAGGCGCCCCGCCGAGGAAACCTCAGGGGCGCTTTTTGTTGGAGGCGGAGCCTACGCCCGCAACAGCGCGCTCGTCGTCAGTGTCGCCACGCCACCGCTCAACGCCGCGATTATGCCTGCTGGCATCACGTGGCCGGTCTTCTTCCACCGCTGGCCCATCATCGCGGTCAGCGCCAGCGCGATGCCAGCGGCTAGCCCATTGGCAAGTCGTGGATAGCGTCCGGCGAGAGCCGCCGCCACCAGCGTCAGCAGGCCGCTGATGCTCCCCGCAATGAACGACTGGCGACTCTGGCCCCTTCGGTAGCCCATCAGACCACCGACAAAGAGCACCACCCCGTAAATCGGCAGCGCAATTCGTGCCAGTTGCCGTATCATCTCGCTCTCCCTTGCTCTATGAGAACGCCCCTACAAGCCGTTTAGAGACTCAAAAGTGTACCACTGCGCCGGTCAAGTCTCAAAGGAGGGCCGCAATTCGACGACTGCGCCCCTACTCGAAGGGAACCGGCGGCAAGCGGCGCGCCTCATGCACCCAGGCCCGCACGAGCGAGAGGGGTGGGGCCTTGTGCAATTGATGGCGCTCCGGCCTGAAGACATCACGAATGCGGTCGTAGACGACGGCGGGCTCGACGGCGGCGAGATCAGCGACGCTATCGAAACCCGCGTCAAGCAAGAGCCGGACGTGTTCAGGCACGACCCCGTGCAGCCGCATCAGGTCAGCAAAGCGCGCCCAGGCCTCCAGGCGGCTCGTCGGGATCCCGGTAGCGCGCGAGAGCTCCTGGCGCCCGGCCAGCGAATGCGCTTTGGCGAGCAACCCCGGCACGGTCTCCACCCCAACCTCTGCAAGTTGCTGCGCGTATCCCTTCCCGATGCCATCAACCAACCCCAGCTCCGGCGCCCATATCGGGGGCGGCTCGGGCGGAGCCGCAGGAGCGGAGGCGATTCCAGCACCCGCCATCGCCTGGTCGCGGAGTTCGATGCGATCGAGCAGCTCGCGCCGCAAGCTGGCCATGGCGACGTTGAGATCGGCCGGGCTGACGGTTGGCCCCGCCGGGGCAACTGCCACGAGATCGCCGTCATAACGCAGATGGCCGGCCTGATCGCTCATCAACTCGCCAGTATGACGATGAGCAGCCGCGGCCGCGCGCCGGGCGACGTCACTCTCAATGATGATGTGCCCTCTGTGATCGGGGCGTACGGTCGCGAGCGGGACCAGGCTATCCTCGGCAGGCGCCTCCCACAGCCAGATCACCTCGACGCCGTCGCCTTCCACGAGTGGCTCGCCCTCATCCGTCTCCTCCTCAACAGTCGACTGGTAGCGCAGAGCGAGAATCCGGGGGCGATCGACACGGCCTGGTAGCGGAACGCGCAGTGGCTGGCGGATTGGCAGCGGGCGCCCCAACCCATCGAACGCCAGACCAGGCAGTACCTGGACCGTGCTCCCAGCCGCGGGATAGACCTCCAGCCCGTAGAAAATCTGAGCGCCGCCGAGGGCCAGCCGGAGCTGTTGAAGTGCTTCCAGCAGCGTTCGTTGCAGGATATTCAAATGCTGTGCCAGGATCGGTCGATCCGGCGAAAAGTTGACATGGGTCATTCTACTTCCCTATCGATAGTGGCGCGAACTGTGAGTATAGCGAGCGGAGGAGCGGGAGGCAAGGATGCGGGCACAGGCCGCGGTGGTACGGCGGAAGGCCTGGAGCACCCGTCACGTCGTCAGACTTCCGAAGTCTCGGAAGACTTCGGGAGCCTCCGATCATGCGCCCCCGGCGGATCCTTGACCGGTGTTCTGGCAGTTCGTCACGTCGGGCGAGCCGGCGGTGGCAGCCCGAGGCTGAACAGGCACGGTTCTTGCTCTGACAAAGGTAGATGGTACTGCAGAATACGGGTGCGATCGAAGATGAACAGAGCCGGGCGAGCATGACCGCTCGTGCTTGTCGGGGAGATGGAGACTATGATCGACTTGCGTACGAACGATCAGTCGAGTGTGGCGACCCTCGTCGAGGACATCCTCGAGAACACGCGCCACCTATTGCGCCAAGAGATCAACTTGGTCAAGGTTGAGCTGCGCAGCCAACTCCGCGAGATGCTCACAGCCGCAAGTAAAGGACTCGGTCTACTCGCGACCGGCGCAGTCCTGGGGCTTGTCGCGTTGGCGTTTCTCGGCCTCGTTCTCATGTTTGGCCTGTCCGCCGCATTCACCTGGCCGCTGTGGCTCAGTGCGCTCATTGTGGCGGTAGTCTACCTCGTCGTAGCGGGAGTGCTGGCCCTCATTGGCTGGTCGGTCCTGAAGAACGTCAACGTCGAGCCAGGCGTGAAGCCGGCTTCGAGCGGCGATTGAACCTTTATGCATAAGGAGAATTCCGATATGGACGACCTGGACACACCCACTTCAGCGGACTCCCCGGAAGCTATCCGTGAGGACATTGAGGCGACTCGGCAGCAACTCCAGGCTGACCTGGAAGCATTGGAGCAACGCCTCACGTCCACCTTCTCCATCGACATGGTTCGAGCCACCATTCGTGAGAATCCCGTCCCCTGGGTGATCGGCGGCCTCGGGCTCGGGGCGCTCGCGCTTGGCTACGCGATCCGCCGGAGGGGCACGACCGAGATGCCGCCGCTCCCCCCGAAGGGAACACGCCGCCATGCAATTGCGGAAACGGCGCGCGTTGCGGAGAAGGAGGGACTCATTACCCCCGAGGTCCGCGCCATCCTCATCAGTCTGTTGACCGCTGGGGGCCTGCGCTGGCTATCGCGCTATCTGTCCGACCGTGTCCAGCATGCGTCGGAAGAGTTAGCCGAGCGGGCGACGCCCATGGTCAAGAAGGCGCGCGGGACGACTATGACTGCCGCCGAACGCGCCCAGGAGCAGGTGCGAGATCAGGCTGAAAAGGTGGTGACTCGCGTCAACCAGGACCGAAACGGGAGATCCTTCACGGTTCGCAACTGGCTTCCCGGCCACTAGAACACTGGGTACGGAGTCGCCGGGGGCGCTTGATCGGAGACTTCCGAAGTCTCAAGTCTGACTCCTTGGCCGGCGCTCCAGGCCGGATTTCCGCTCCCGCTCAACCGTACCTTACCCTGCAGCCAGACCTCCTCGTCCTGATCATCTTCACTCGAGGAATTCTTGTGGGTTTCTTCGGAGATCTGGTCGCTTATTGCTACTGAGAGCTGAAAGGAGGCACCGAGTGACGACAGTGAAAGATTTGATGACCAGGGATGTCGTCTTCCTCACGCCTAACCAGACCGTGGTCGAGGCGGCCAAGAAGATGAAGGCGCTCAACGTCGGCGTCATTCCAATCGCAGATAACGACCAGCGGCTCCTTGGCCTGATCACCGATCGCGACATCGTCATCCGTGTCATCGCCGAGGACCGAGACCCGGCGAAGGCGAAACTCCAGGATTACGCCACGATGGACCCGGTGGCCGCTCAGCCGGAGTGGCGTATCCAGGACGCCGCCAGGATGATGGAAGAGTATCAGATTCGCCGGCTCCCAGTTGTCGAGAATGGCAAGCTCACCGGAATTCTCAGCCTGGGCGATCTTGCCGTTCAGCAGCCGAGCGAGCAGCTCAGCGGAAAAGTCCTCGAGGCGGTATCCGAGCCGGCCCAGCCTCAACGGGGCGCGATCAAAGAGAGTGAGCACATCGCCTGACGCCGACGTCTCGCAGAGAACGGGCACGCCAGATGCGGCGCCTTGGGATAGCCAGGGCGCCGCATCTGGCGTGGTGGGGCCAAACGTATCCTTCATCTCAGCTGCGCGCCATTCGCCTAAGCGCGTTTTGTTCTCCTGCACGGATCTGCGACTGGACTTATCTCCCGGAAGGAGGAAAATCGCTCTCCTGCCAGCGCGCCAGGCCGTGCTGATAAATGCTCACCTATCAGCCCACACAGCGGCCGCCCTGTTGCTGACGCTGGCGACTTGTGATATGATCGGCTGTACCCGATTTCACAAGGACGGTATCATCCACTCTGAGGAAGCGATCCATGTCGAACAGCGTTCCGGATATCGTTATCCGCCGCCTACCGATCTACCTCCGCGCGCTCGATCTGATGGCCCGGGAAGGCCAGGCAATCACATCCTCACAGGAGCTTGGTGAAAAACTCGGCATCAGTTCCGCCCAGATCCGTAAGGACCTCTCCCACTTTGGTGAATTTGGCAAGCAGGGCACAGGCTACGACGTGACCTACCTGCGGGACCAACTCGAACGCATTCTCCAGGTGGATGAGCAATGGCCGATTACGGTGGTCGGAGCGGGCGATCTGGGCAGTGCCCTCGCTAACTATGCGGGCTTCGCCAACCGCGGTTTTCGGGTCGCGGCCATCTTCGATAACAATTCCAACAAGATCGGGCGCCAGCTTGGTCGGCTGGTGGTTGAAGACCAGAGCACCATGGCGGCCCGGATTGCGGCGCTTGGCATCCAGATCGCAGTCATCGCGGTGCCGGCCTCGGTGGCCCAAGAGGTTGCCAACCAGCTGATCGAGGCCGGCGTGCGCGCGATTTTGAACTACGCGCCGATTACTCTCAACGTTCCGGCAGACGTCTATATCGAGTATATCGATCCGGTGATCGGCCTCCAGAGCATGACCTACTACCTCACACGCGAGCAGGAGAAAGAACGCGCCTGAAGCCAACTTCCCTGTCAAATACAATGCGCCGCACCCCTCAGCATGGGGTGCGGCGCTTTTGCTGGCGAGTCGTGTCAGGCGGCGGGGAGCGTCCGTTTCAGGACTTCGTAGCTTTCCAGTGCTTTCCCGGCCCCAATGGCGACACAGGCAATGGCATTCTCAGCCACGTAGCAGGGAACCCCCGTCTCTTGAGTCAGCAAGCGATCAAGATTGCGAATGAGTGCACCCCCGCCGGTGAGGACGATGCCGCGGTCGATCACGTCGCTGGCCAACTCGGGCGGCGTCTTCTCGAGAACCTGCTTGACAACCTTGAGCACCTCACCAAGTGGTTCGGTCAGAGCCTCGGTGACCTCATCGGAGGCGATCGTGAGGGTTTTGGGCAAACCGGCGACCTGATCGCGACCACGCACTTCCATTTTGAGCTTCTCCGGCAGCGGCAGTGCGCTCCCGATCTCGATCTTGACCTCTTCGGCGGTCTGTTCGCCGATGAGCAGGTTGTACTTGCGACGGATGTAGTTGGCGATGGCCTCGTCGAACTTGTTCCCACCGACGCGGATACTGCTCGAGACCACGATGCCGTTCATCGCGATGACCGCAGCCTCGCTGGTGCCACCACCAATGTCGAGCACCATGTTACCAGTTGGCGTATGGACCGGCATCCCCGCCCCCAGACCTGCCGCCAGTGGTTCGGGGATGAGGAAGGCATCGCGTGCGCCGGCCTGGATCGCGGCATCGCGCACGGCCCGGCGCTCAACGCTGGTGACACCCGCCGGCACACTGATGACCACATCCGGCTTGAAGACGGGAAAGCGCCCCACCACCTTCCGGATGAAATAGCGCAGCATCGCCTCGGTCACGACGTAATCGGCGATGACACCGTCTTTCATCGGGCGATTGACCTCGATCGTATCCGGTGTGCGTCCAAGCATCAGGCGGGCTTCTTCGCCTACTGCCACGATTTTGTTGTCGTTCAGGGCAATGGCGACCACACTGGGCTCGCGGAGGACGACCCCCCTCCCTCGCACGTAGACGAGTACGTTTACCGTACCGAGATCAATTCCGATCTGCTTAGCCAACGTTGAAACTCCTCATAGGAAAGACAGGTGAGGGCTGAGGCGGAACGGCACTCGGCCTGGTCCCATTCCCAACACCCAACTCCTGGCCCCTGGCT
>DOUV01000870.1 GCA_003520455.1 Chloroflexota bacterium
GGCGCCGTCACCAACATCCTGGAGTAACGGTTCACCCCACCCCCTCACTCCCTCTTCTCTCTCCTCGAAGGAGAGGGGGAGGGAGCCGGGGTGCGGTCAGAGGATCGATATGGCACGACAGAAAATTCGTATTCGCTTGAAGGCCTTCGACCATCGGCTGCTGGACCAGTCAGCGCAACAGATCGTCGAGACGGCCGAGCGCTCAGGCGCGCGTGTGATCGGGCCGGTGCCTTTACCGACCAAGATCGAGAAATTCACGGTGCTGCGCAGTCCGTTCATTGATAAGGATTCGCGCGAGCAACTGGAGATTCGCACGCACAAGCGCCTGATTGACGTCGTTGATCCGGACAGCAAGACGATCGATAGCCTGATGAAGTTGAATCTGCCGGCGGGCGTGGATATCGAGATCAAGCTGTAATTGCCGGGGATCGGGAATAGCGGTTGCAGGTTGAGGGTTTCCAAACTCCCAATCCCTAATCCCTGTCCCTCATCCCGTGTTGGGGATGATGTGGCGTGCGATCGCGCGTTGGCAGTCCCCAGGAGTAGTGACGACAATGAAGGGTATTTTGGGCAAGAAGGTCGGCATGACCCAAATCTTCGATGAGAGTGGCCAGGTGATCCCGGTGACCGTCGTCGAAGCTGGACCATGCTATGTGACCCAAATCAAGACAGAAGACCAAGACGGCTATCAAGCCATTCAGATCGGCTTTGACGAGGTCAAGCCAGCACGCCTGACCAAGCCCGTGCGCGGCCATCTCAAGAAGGCCAACGCGCCGACCGTGCGGTACCTACGTGAGTTTCCGCTCGAGGATGGTGAGGAGTTCCAGCTTGGCCAGCGCCTGGATGCCTCCGTTTTTGAAGTGGGCGACATTGTCGATGTGACTGGCACCAGCAAGGGCAAGGGCTTTGCCGGAACGATCAAGCGCCACCACTTTAACCGCCAGCGCAAAACGCATGGTCAGTCGGACCGCGAGCGGGCACCAGGCGCTATCTCCGCCGGAACGACGCCCGGCCGCGTCTTCAAAGGCCAGCGGATGGCCGGCCGGATGGGGAATGAGCGGGTGACCGTTCAGAACCTCAAGGTGGTCCTGGTCGATTCCGAGCGGAATCTGCTGGCGATCAAGGGTGCTGTGCCGGGTGCAAAGAATGGCCTTCTCATGATCCGCAAGGCTATCAAGGTGGCCGAGCGCGAGGCGAACGCCAAGAAGGGGAGGAAGTAGGCCATGAAGGTCCCGGTGTACAACATGCAGGGCGAGCAGGTTCGCGAGGTCGAGCTCGCGCCCAGCATTTTCGAGATCGAGCCCAATATTTCGGTGATGCATCAGGCACTGGTTCGCCAACAGGCCAACGCGCGTGCCGGCACCCACAGCACTAAGACCCGTGCTGAGGTCAGCCGCAGCGGAAGCAAGGTCTGGCGGCAGAAGGGTACCGGGCGAGCCCGGCAGGGCTCGCGGCGCGCCCCCCACTGGGTGGGCGGTGGAATCGTCTTCGGCCCCAAGCCGCGCGATTACAGCAAGAAGATGCCGCGTAAGATGCGCCAACTTGCGATTCGGTCGGCGCTGGCGGCCAAAGCGCGGGCCAACCGCCTGATCGTGATTGACGAGTTGCGCTTCGAGCGACCTAAGACGAAGGAGATGGCCAACGTTCTAGAGGCCGTCGGCGTGGGGAACAGGAGCGCCGTGGTGCTCTACAACGGCGCCGAGGATGAGAACGTCAAGCGCTCGGCCGGCAACCTGGCGCAGGTCATGCCGCTGCACTGGCAGTACCTCAACATGCGCGATGTCCTGGGCCATGACTACCTCGTGGTTCCGCTCGCGGCCCTCGATCGCATCCAGGCGCTCTGGGGCTAGCACCGGAGAGGGAAGGAAACCATGCATATTTATGAAGTGTTGCGGCGGCCGGTCATCACCGAGAAGAGCATGGCGCAGGCGGACAGCCGTAAGTACACCTTCGAGGTTGACCGCCGTGCCAACAAGAAGCAGGTCAAGGAGGCGGTTGAGACGGCCTTCGATGTGACCGTCGAGAAGGTCGCCATCATCAACGTGCCCGGCAAGACACGCCGCTGGGGACGGAAAGTGGTGGAGACTCAGGGCTGGAAGAAGGCAGTCGTGACTCTGGCCGAGGGCGACAGCATCCAGCTCTTTGAGGGAGTATAATCTGTGGCTATTAAGGTCTACAAGCCAACGTCGCCGGGCCGCCGGGGCATGACCGGTTCGGACTTCGATGAGATCACGCGGACGGAGCCCGAGCGTTCGCTCGTCGAGCCGTTGAAGAAACACGGCGGCCGCAACCAGCAAGGCCGCGTGACTGTGCGGCACCGCGGCGGTGGCAACAAGCGCAAGTATCGCATTATTGATTGGAGACGTGACAAAGACGGTGTTCCCGGCCGTGTCGCGTCGGTCGAGTATGATCCAAACCGCTCGGCGCGCATCGCTCTGATCCACTATGTCGACGGGGAGAAGCGCTACATCCTGGCGCCGCTCGGGCTGCGCGTGGGCGACCGCATCATGAGTGGTCCGACCGCCGACATCGCGACCGGAAACGCCCTGGCGTTGATCGATATCCCGGTCGGTACCACCGTTCACAACATCGAGCTGGAACCCGGCAAGGGGGGCCAGATGGTGCGGTCGGCAGGGACCGCTGCCCAGCTTGTAGCGAAGGAGGGCGACTACGCCACCCTTCGCCTGCCGTCGGGCGAGATTCGGCGCGTGCACGTTCGGTGCCGGGCCACGATCGGCCAGGTCGGAAACGTCGAGCACAGCAACATCAAGATCGGTAAGGCCGGCCGCAACCGTCACCTGGGCCGGCGGCCCACGGTGCGTGGTTCGGCGATGGACCCCAAGAGCCATCCGCATGGGGGGGGCGAGGGCAAGGCGCCGATCGGTCTACCGGGACCGAAGACGCCGTGGGGCAAGCCGGCGCTGGGCAAGAAGACCCGCCCGCGCAAGCCCTCGGACAAGTTCATCGTGCGGCGCCGAGGCAGCAAGCGCCGCTAAGCGCGCCTGGTGGGGATGTGGTGCGTCCTCGTTTCCGCCCCGGTCTAAACGGGCTGGGCGATCTTTCTTGATCGGAGAGAAACCAGGGCGAATCGGATGAGGGCACCCCGCAACGCGCGGCGCCAGGGAACGAAGGAGTGAGGAAAAGACTATGGCTCGTTCACTGAAAAAGGGTCCGTACGTCGAGCCGCGACTGTTGGAGAAGATCGAAGCGATGAACCGGAGCGGCAAGAAGGTCGTGATCAAGACCTGGAGCCGGGCCTCAACGATCTTCCCGCAGATGGTGGGGCATACGATCGCCGTCCACAACGGCCGCGCTCATGTGCCGGTGTACATCACCGAACAGATGGTCGGCCACAAGCTGGGCGAATTCGCTCCCACCCGCACTTTCCGGGGTCACGACTCGGGCGGCAGGAAAACCAAGGTCCGCCGCTAGATTGAAGGTTTTTACCATGGCACAAAGTCACGATGAAGTCCGAGCGGTGGCTCGGAACATTCCAATGTCACCGCAGAAGGTACGGCGTGTCGTCAATGTGGTGCGAGGGCTGCCCGTCTCTGAGGCCCTGGCGCAACTGCAGTTCCTGCCCCAGCGGGCGGCCAAGCCAGTCAGCAAAGTGATTGCCAGTGCCGCGGCCAACGCCGAGGAGAACCTCGGTTGGAACCGCGCGGACCTGTACGTCGCGATGATCAAGGCTGACGAGGGCCCGACCCGCAAGTGGCGTCGCTTTGGGGCGCGAGGGCGGTTCAAGCCTATCCTGAAGCGTACAAGCCATATCACGGTCGTGCTCAAGGAGCGAGAGGAAGAGGTGTGAGGAATCACGCCCATGGAAAGGAGAGTTCATGGGACGCAAAGTTCATCCCTATGGCTTCCGTCTAGGAGTGATCAAGGACTGGAAAGCTCATTGGTACGCCGACGGGGAGCGCTACGCTGACCTGTTGCAGGAAGACCTGGCTATTCGCAATCATGTTCGTACGCGGTTGGGCCGGGCCGGGATCAGCGACATTCAGATCGAGCGGTTTCCCAAGCAGGTCGCCATTACGATCAGCACCGCGAAGCCTGGGATCATTATCGGCCGTAAGGGAGCCAACGTGAAGGTGCTCCGCGAGGAACTGGAGAAGCTCACCGGCAAGAAGATCAAGGTCGACGTCAACGAGGTTGAGAACCCCGACACTGACGCCTACCTGATCGCCGAGAGTATCGCCAACCAACTCGAGCGGCGCATCAGCCACCGGCGGGCGATGAAGCAGGCGATTCAGCGCGCGATGCGCGCTGGCGCCAAGGGCGTGCGCATCGTGGTTAGCGGCCGCCTGAGCGGCGCCGACATGGCGCGCCGAGAGGATGCCCAGGAAGGGCGCGTGCCGCGTCACACCCTGCGGGCCGATATCGACTACGCGCACACGGAAGCGCTGACTACCTTCGGCCGGATCGGCGTGAAGGTCTGGGTGTACAAGGGTGAGGTGCTCCCCGAGGCCGAGCCGACGGTCGCATAGGACGGGCGAAGCGTTCACCCACTGCTGGAGAAAAGATTGTCTGTTCAGGGGCGAAGGCTTCGTCCCGACTAGAGGAAACGAACCATGTTGATGCCAAAGCGTGTCAAGCACCGCAAGCAGTTTCGCGGTCGCATGAAGGGGCGCGCCACCCGCGGCAACACGGTCGCGTTCGGCGAGTATGGCCTGCAGGCGCTCGAGCCTGTCTGGATGACCAGCCGCCAGATCGAGGCCGCCCGCCGCGCGATCGTTCGCTTCATCCGCCGCTCCGGGAAGCTCTGGATTCGGGTCTTCCCCGACAAGCCCGTCACGCAGCGCGCGGCCGAGACCCGCATGGGCTCAGGCAAGGGCGCCGTTGATCACTGGGTGGCTGTGGTCAAGCCGGGCCGAATGATTTTTGAGATCGCGGGGATCCCTGAGGAGACCGCCCGCGAGGCTTTCCGCCTGGCGTCTCACAAGCTGCCGATCAAGACGCAGTTCGTCAGTCGGGCGGAGCAGTCGCTGACCGGCGAGGGAGGCGAGTGATGCGATCAGAAGAGATTCGCGATCTGTCGAATGCCGAGATCGTCCAGAAGCTGGACGAGGCCTACGAGAAACTGTGGAGCATGCGCTTCCAGCTTGCGACTCGCCAGCTTCAAGATACCAATCAGATCAAGCAGGTCCGCCGCGATATCGCTCGGATGAAAACCGTGCTGCGGGAGCGTGAGATTTGGGCCGAGTACGAGGCCGCGCAGCAGGCGGCGGGCGAGGAGGCGTAACCATGGCTGAAGAGCGCAAGAAACGGCTCGAGGGCGTGGTCGTCAGTGACAAGATGGACAAGACCATCGTGGTCCGGGTGGAGCGCCAGACCCGCCACCCGCTTTACGGGAAGGTCATCCGCACGCACAAGAAGTATCACGCTCACGACGAGAAGAACGAGGCCCGTGAGGGCGACCGCGTCGTGATTCTGGAATCCCGGCCGTTGAGTCGAACCAAGCGCTGGGTTCTCACCGAAATTGTCGAACGAGCGCCGAGCTGATCGGGGGGAGAGTGAGTCATGATTCAGCAAGAGACTCGCCTGAAAGTCGCGGACAACACTGGCGCTCGCGAACTGCTCTGCATCAAGGTACTGGGCGGAGCGAAGCGGCGCTACGCCGGTCTGGGCGACATCATCGTGTGCAGCGTCAAGCAGGCGCAGCCGGGTGGTGCTGTCAAGAAGGGCGATGTGGTCCGCGCCGTGGTCGTGCGAACCGCCAAGGAAACCGGGCGGCCGGATGGAACCTACATCCGTTTTGATGAGAATGCGGCCGTCCTTCTGGATAGCAACAATAATCCGCGCGGGACACGTATCTTTGGGCCTGTCGCGCGCGAGTTGCGCGAGAAGGGCTTCATGAAGATCGTCTCGCTTGCGCCGGAAACGTTGTAAGGAACGATGAATGATGAATGATCAACGGAATATCGCCGCGAAGAGCTTGTTCATTGTTCGGCGTTCATCATTCATCATGTGGAGAAGTGGGTATGGACATTAAGACAGGCGATACGGTTGAAGTCATCTCCGGCAACCACAAGGGGATACGGGGCGAGGTGCAACGGATTGTCCGTGGTAAAGTGAAGTATGGCCAGAATAAGGGCCAGTGGGATCCCGATCACGACCGTGTGGTTGTCGTGGGTGTGAATATTATCAAGAAGCATCAGAAACCAACGGGGCAGGGGCAGGTCCCGCAAGGTGGAATCATCGAGCGTGAGGCTCCGATCCATCACAGTAATGTGATGCTCGTCTGCCCGCACTGCGACAGGCCGACCCGCGTGGCCCACGACCGCTCCAGCGGCCGGAAGGTGCGGATCTGCAAACTGTGTGGCGGTGCGATTGACAGACGCTAGCGAGGAAGGTTGAGGGAACCATGGCGGGTGAGGCTGTCGGCCTCACCGTCCCCTCAGGCGGACAGGACGAGGAGGAGTATGGCAACACCACGACTGAAGCAAGTGTATCAAGAGCGCGTCGTGCCGGCCATGATGGAGGAGTTTAAGTACTCGAACATCATGGAAGTTCCGAAGGTCGAGAAGATCGTAGTCAATATTGGCATGGGCGAGGCATTGCAGAATGCCAAGGCGCTGGACGCAGCGATAGGCGACCTGAGCACGATCACCGGGCAGAAGCCCATCGTGACCCGTGCCAAGAAGAGTATCTCCAATTTCCGCTTGCGAGCGGGGATGCCGATCGGCGTAAAGGTGACCTTGCGCGGCCAGAAAATGTGGGCCTTTCTTGACCGGTTGATCAATGTGGCCCTCCCGCGCCAGCGTGACTTCCGCGGCGTGGCGGCGGACGCCTTCGATGGGCGTGGCAACTACACCCTGGGGTTGCGCGAGCAACTCGTCTTTCCTGAGATCGACTACGACAAGATTGATAAGATTCGCGGAATGGAGATCACAATCGTGACGACGTCCAGAACGGATGAGGAGGGCCGCCGGCTGCTGGCGCTTCTCGGAATGCCATTCCGGCAGCGGCGCGCGGCGTAAGTACGAAAGTAAGGAGAGAGACTGTGGCGAAGAAGTCAATGATCGCCCGTGAGAAAAATCGCAAGTATCCAACGCGGGTCCGGAACCGGTGCCAGCGCTGCGGCCGGCCGCGGGGTTACATGCGCCGCTTCAAGCTTTGCCGGATCTGCTTCCGGGAGTTGGCCCTCGAGGGTCAGATTCCAGGCGTCGTGAAGTCGAGCTGGTGAGGCACAGGAGCGAACTGATGACGAACGATCCAATTGCCGATATGCTGACGCGTATCCGCAACGCTATCATGATGAAGCACCAGTATGTGCTCGTTCCATCCAGCAAGATCAAGCAGGCGATCGCCCAGATTTTGGTGGATGAAGGCTTTGTGGAGCGGGTCGAAGAGATTGAGGATGGTAGCCATCGCCAGCTTCGCATCTGGCTCAAGTACGACCAGAATCGCAAGCCGGTCATTACCAATCTGCGCCGGGTGAGCAAGCCAGGGCGTCGCATCTACCGGGGCAAGGATGAGATTCCTTGGGTCTTGAGCGGTGTCGGCGTGGCCATCCTGAGCACCTCGCGCGGCGTGATGAGCGACCGCCAGGCACGCCGACGGGGCGTTGGTGGTGAGGTTCTGTGCTACGTTTGGTAATTGCCGTGGATGGTTTCATCGCGTACCAGGCAGCACTCCGCTGGAGGGAATGAAGAATGTCTCGGATCGGGAAGATGCCCGTGCCCCTGCCCAAAGGGGTAACGGTTGATATCAAGGGGCCAGCGGTCACCGTGAAGGGCCCCAAAGGGACCCTCACTCGCGCGTTCCATAAGGACATCCTGATTCGTCAGGAGGATGGAACCCTCTATGTCGAGCGCCCGAGTGATAGGCAGGAGCACCGCGCGCTCCACGGACTGACCCGCGCCTTGCTGGCCAACATGGTCCAGGGTGTGAGTAGCGGTTACAAGCGCGAACTCCAGATTGAAGGAACCGGGTACCGTGCTGAGATCCAGGGCAAGAACCTGGTGCTCAACGTCGGTTACAGCCACCCGATCACGTTCGAGCCTCCCACGTCGGAAGTCGTCTTCACCGTTGACCGGACGGGGAAGAACATCTCGATCGAGGGTATCGACAAGGAGGTCGTCGGCGAGCTGGCGGCGCGCGTGCGGGGCACCCGGCCGCCCGAGCCCTACAAGGGCAAGGGGATCCGTTACTCCGATGAGAAAGTTCGACGCAAAGCAGGTAAGGCAGGGGTCAGCGGATGAGGGGTGCACGCGCAGACGCACGTCGTCGCAGACATTTCAGGGTACGCAAGTCGGTTCACGGTACGTTGGATCGTCCTCGTCTTGCCGTGTTCCGATCAAACAAATACATCTACGCCCAGCTCATCGACGACGACAGCGGCCGAACGATCACGTCGGCGTCGTCGGGGGAGGCGGCCGTCAACGTGCGGACGCTCACGGTGGACGCAGCCGCACAGGTCGGGAAGCTCATTGGTGCTCGTGCCAGAGACAATGGGATCACCAAGGTTGTGTTCGATCGCGGCGGGTACAAGTATCACGGCCGCATCCAGGCACTTGCTGATGGTGCCCGTGAAGCCGGACTCGAGTTCTAGGAGCAATCGATGACGACCCATACGCCAACGCCGTCAGATGATCCCTCAGTGCCAGACACAAGCGCTGACGGTGGGTATGACAGCCAACAGAGCAGCAGGCGTCCACGCCGCGAGAGTGGCCGGACACGTGAGCGCGAACAAAGTGAGTTCGAAGAGCACGTGATCGCCATCAACCGCGTTGCCAAAGTGGTCAAGGGTGGACGCAGGTTCTCCTTTACCGCCCTGGTGGCGGTCGGAGACGGCCAGGGCCGGGTCGGGGTGGGGTACGGCAAGGCGAAAGAGGTGCCGGCCGCCATCCAGAAGGCGTTTGAACTCGCCCGCAAGGAGATGTTCGACGTGCCGATGGCAGGGTCGACCATCATCCATGAGATCATTGGAGTCCACGGAGCGAGCCGGGTCATGCTCAAACCAGCAGCCCCGGGAACCGGTGTCATCGCAGGTGGTGCCGTGCGTCAGATCCTTGAAGCGGCTGGCATCCAGAACGTGCTCGCCAAATCCCTCGGATCACCGACCCACATCAACGTCGTTGGGGCAACCCTCGACGCGCTCAAGAGCCAGCAGCGCCCCGACAAGGTTGCCAGGGCGAGAGGCAAGCGTGCGGAGGAGATCTTCCCACCAGCGTTGCTCGCTGCGTACAACTCGTCAGAGCTGATGAGGACACAGGTGTAGCTCCATGGCAAAGACACTCAAAATTACGCTACGTCGTAGCCTCATCGGTCAGAAGCCGAAGGCTCGCGCAACGGTGGCAAGCCTCGGACTCAGAAAACTCAACTCCAGCGTTGAACGCCCGGACACCGAGTCCGTCCGAGGCATGGTGCGTGCCGTCAATCATCTCCTTGAGGTAGAGGAAATCGGATGAAACTCCATCACCTGAGACCCGCTGAGGGCTCGACGAAAAGCAAGATTCGCGTCGGACGGGGTGAGTCCGGTCGCCGCGGTAAGACTGCGGGTCGTGGCACCAAGGGTCTCAAGGCCCGTAGCAAGGTCCGCCAGGGGTTCGAGGGTGGCCAGACCCCGTTGCAGCGCCGGATCCCGAAGCTGAAGGGGTTCAAGAACCCGAACCGTGAGGAGTTCACGGTCGTCAACGTTGGTCGTCTCGGCGACCTCGTCACTGGCTCGACCGTGACCCCAGAAACGTTGCGTGAGGCAGGACTCACCAAGAAGCGTGGGAGGATCAAGGTGCTTGGTGAGGGGGAGATCACCGTGGCGCTCACGGTCAAGGCGCACGCCTTCTCTGCTGGTGCAGTCGACAAGATCCAATCTGCTGGTGGCTCGATCGAGGTCATTGAATCGTGACGAACCTCGCGCAGCGGCCGATCTAGAACGACGGGACCCCCATGCTCACCGCCTTCAGAAACGCCTTCAGGATCCGAGATCTTCGGAACAAGATCCTGTTCACGATGTTCATCTTCATGATTTACCGCCTCGGTGCCCAGATCCCGGTACCGGGGGTTGACCTGCAGGCGGTGCAGAACTTCGCCAACCAGGCGGAACAGTCAGGGTTCGTCGGACTCCTGAACCTGTTCTCGGGTGGTGCCTTGACGCAGTTGTCGATCTTTGCCCTTGGCATCATGCCGTACATCACGTCATCGATCATCATGCAGCTTCTCGCCGTCGTGATCCCGAAACTGCAGGCACTCCAGGAGGAGGGGGAGACCGGTAGGAAGGTCATCACCCAGTGGACGAGGTACCTGACGGTCATCCTGGCCCTGCTCCAGTCGACCGGGTTTGCGTACCTGTTCCACTCGGGCCAGTTCACCCAGGGGGTGGACCTCATCCCGAACTTCACACCTCG
>DOUV01000565.1:0-715 GCA_003520455.1 Chloroflexota bacterium
CGACCGCCACCGCCCTGCCCCCCGGCGCGGTGGTGCTGGTGACCCTCGGCGACAGCCTCACCGAAGGGGACGGCGACGACTACGGGCGCAGTGGGTTTCCGGGCCGGTTGCTCCCCCTCCTGCAGGCCCGGCGCCCCGGGTCCACCGTGACCAATCTCGGCCGGTCGGGCTGGGACTCGGACATGCTGATCAACGGGGGATGGGGCCGGCCCGGCCAGCTCGGTCAGGCGGTGACGCGACTCAACCAGGCCGCCGCCAATGGGCAGGTGCCGATGGCAACGGTCTGGATCGGGAGCAACGACCTGTGGTATCTGTATTCCAACGAGGGCGAGACGCCACCCGAGGAGGACCAGCAGAGCGAGCAGCTCTTCACGGGCAACATTGATACCATCCTGAGCCAGTTGCGGAGCACCGGGGCGACCGTGTTCATCGCCCTGCTGGATGACCAGTCCCTACGGCAGGTAATCACCGATCCGGCTCTGAGAGCGGACACTTTTCCGGGCATCTCGGACGCAGAGGCCTTGCGGATGTCGCAGCAGGTCACGCGCTACAACACCGCCATCGCGAACCAGGCAGCGCAGCACGGGGCTACCACGGTGGACTTCTACCACACGACGATCTTTACCGACCCTGCCACGATGAGCGGGGACGGCAACCACCCCAACGGGGCCGGGTACGACCTCATCGCGCAGATCTGGTTCAACGCGATGGGTCC
>DOUV01000565.1:786-5357 GCA_003520455.1 Chloroflexota bacterium
GCCATAGCGATCCATAAACGCGGCCTCGCCGACGGCACCTGACCGGTTTTGACCGGCGCAAGGAGGCGATCATCAAACCGAATCGCCGGGGTGCTCTGCTGATCCTGGCGGCAGCCGCAGCGCTGATCCTGGTGTTTGCCAGGCCGGGCGAGGCGACGACGACCCCCGCAGCCCAGCGCGGGGCGAGGGGGCAGGCCCCCAATGCCACCATCACCCTGAACCCCGTCGCTGACGCCTACGTCTATTCAGCCAGCCCCACCACCAACTACGGCACCGCCACCACCCTCTACGTCGGCAGCCAATCCACCAGTGCCACCGGCCGCGCCCTCTTCCGCTTCGACCTGAGCAGTATCCCGGCTGGCGCCACGGTGCAGAGCGCCACTTTTCAGGCCTACCTGGTGCAAAGTTCCTCCTCGCCAACCACGTTAGACGTGGAGCTGAAGCGGATTGACGCCCCCTGGCAGGAGATGGCCGTGATCTGGAACACGCAGCCGGGCTACACCGGTGCCAACAACGTGACCGGCGTGGGGACGGCCGTGGCAGCCATCGACGCGGGCTCGGCCGGCGGTGCGCCCCTCGACGACTTCGACGGTCACGCGCGTGATTCCACGCCCGACATCGGCGTCTACGAGTGGGGTGCAACCGGCCCTGCCGCGACGCCGACCCCAACTATGACTCCCACGCTGGCCGCCGAAGAGTGTCTGCGTGACGTCAACCGCAATGGGCGCGGCGACGTGGTTGACGTTATAGCGGTGGCTCAAGAGCCGCTGTGCCATCTCTACCTCCCGATCGCCCTCCGTCTCTGGCAGTAGATGTGGCCGGCCGCCACACCGACGCCCACCCCCTCACATACCTGACTGCCAACATCAATGCGAACCCGCTGGTGCGGGGCCTGGCGGCCTTCGGCCAGTCCAGCCATTGATTCCGGCATGAACACCGGCCTCACTCGCGATGATGCCGGTATCGTCAGGCCTCAGGGGCCGGCCTTTGATATCGGAGCGCACGAGTTCAGCAAGTTTGGTGGGGCTGAGTCCCGGCCGCTGAAAGGAGAGCTCGATGTCCGTCCACTTCCGCCCGCTGAAAGGACTCCTGGGCCTCTTCGGCACTCTCTGGCTGGCCTTGACCGCCGGGCCGGCTCGGCCGGTTTCATCCACCGCGACGGGCCCTGCGAATATGGTCGCGCTTCAGTTCGTGGGGAGCGTCGGTGGGGGCGTGCTGGCGGTGGCACTCAGCGGTTCTGTCGCCTTCATCGGCGAGGGGGGTGCGCTGACCGTCCTCGATGTGAGTGACCCGGTGTCGCCGGTGCGGCTCGCGCGCCTGCCGTTGCCGGACTCTGTGCAAGACGTGCAGGTCGTGGGCAGCCTGGTCTACGTCGCCGATTGGGATGGGTTGCAGATCATCGACGTGAGCACCCCCGCCAATCCGACCCTGGCCGGTCGCTTTGACACGCCGGGCAATGCTCAGGGGGTGGACGTGGTGGGCGACCTGGCCTACGTCGCCGACCGGTTCGGTGGGTTGCAGATCGTTGATGTGAGCAAGCCAGCGACTCCCGTCTCGATCGGCAACTTTGACACCACGGCGAACGCCCGGAGCGTCCACGTCGTGGGTACTCGTGCCTACGTCGCGAATGCCTGGGCCGGGCTGCAGATCATCGAGGTGAGCGACCCGGCTACTCCGATCCTACGTGGCGCGTTCAACACGCCGGGGTACACGTACAGTGTCCAGGCCGAAGGCGACCTGCTCTATGTGGCGGATGCCTACGGCGAGCTGCAAATCCTGCGCGTCCTGGAGCACAATCTCTTTCTGCCGCTTCTCCGGCGATAGCCCGCTTCTATCTCAGCATTGGACGCTAACTGCCCCTCTGATCGGTTCGCCAGTCAGACTATGTTCATCGATCGCTCACAGCGGGGTCCCGTGGACGGCGATCTTAACCCGGCGACGACCGGATCGGGCCGCAGGCGGCGGGTGCCAACTCGCGGTGCACCGGCTTCACGCTGTCCAGCCCATAGGCCCCTTTCAAGGTCCGGCCTCAGAAGACCCGCCCGGCGACACCATCGACATTACCGATGTCATGACCACGTCCGCCACGCCGGATTGCTTCTCTTACCTGCCCATCGCCGGCGCCAGCCCCGGCCCACGTTTGCTCTCGGGGTGGTCAACGATTTCCTGTACCGGCTCCAAGATCTCGACCTGGCGGCCGTCGGCGCCAGCGCCCATGATCTGTTGGTGATGGACTCTCTATGGCTACACGGATGACGACGTGCTGACCCCGCTACCGTCTTCGCGGCAAACTGGCCGCTCCTGGAGAAGCGTGGGAGGCTGCCCAAGCGACCGCCAATTTGCGGAATTGTCCGACTCTTGATAGCGTTGACCGGAGAACGGACGCGAGCGGGAAGACAAGGTTCGTGGGTGCTTTCCGGTGTGACGCGCGAACGCGCGTCACACCGGAAAGCACCAATCGCTTCGAGCCAATCCTGCCTCAATGAGGATGAGGACTTCTGTGATTTCAACCGACGATCTGATGCAACTCGGCTTAGAGTTAGCGGGCTGGGCGAGGATCCCCAGTGATTGTGGCATCTACTACCCCGGTACTGCTATCAAGCGCCTGCTCGTCGGCCTCGACATTGGCCCTGGTGATTTGTTGCTCGCCAGGCAGATGGGATTTGATGCGGTCCTGGCCCACCACTTTGACGGCTGCGAGGCGGTGTTGACGGCCTGGCAACTCTACCGCCGCCACGTCGAGTTGATGATGGCGATGGGTGTACCGCACCTTGCCGCAGAGGCCGCTGTTGACGAGCGGGTTGAGGAATTGCGCCTGCTTGCCCACACGGTCAACTATAACCGCACCAGTGGTGCGGCTCGCCTGCTTCGGATGCCTTTTCTCAACATCCACAGCCCCCTCGATGAGCTGGGCCGGCGCATGATGCAGGAGGCGGTCGACGACTTGCTCCGGACCGAGCCGGATGTTACCGTCGCCGAGGTGGCTGCCCACCTGAACGCCAGCCTGCGCGAGTTCCAACTGGCCCCCACGCGGATCGCCATCCGCCACGGTGACCCCGACGCACCAGCCCGCCGCGTCGTCGTCGCCCACGGCGCACTGACCAACGGCGGTGCCGATGTCGCCCGTACCTACTACGAGCACGGTGTCGATACCGTGATCTACATCCACATTGCGCCCCCCGAGGTCCGCAAACTCCACCGGCTGGGCCGCGGGCATTTGATCATCACCGGCCACGTCGCGAGTGATTCTCTCGGCATCAACGCCTACCTGGCCGAGGTCGAGCGCCGCGGGATCGAAGTGGTCCGCCTGAATGGAATTGTCTCACCAGAGAGTGAGGAGCCCCTATGAACCCCGAGCGTTGTATCGCGTTCCTGCAGGAACTCATCCACACACCCAGCCTCCCGGGTCAGGAGGGTGAACTGGCGGCGCTGGTCCTGGCGGAGATGCAGCAGTTGGGCTACGATGCAGCCTGGCAGGACGACGCTGGCAACGTCATTGGCCTGATCCGAGGGCGGGGCGAGGCACCGGCCGTCATGTTCAATACGCACCTTGACCACGTCGATCCGGGCGACCCTCGGGCGTGGAGCCACCAACCCTACGGCGGCGCGATTGCCGCCGGCAAGGTTTGGGGTCGCGGTGCCTGCGATATCAAGGGGCCGCTGGCGGCGCAACTCTATGGGGTGGCCGCCCTGCGGGTCACCGACGGTCCGCCACCCGGCGATGTATACGTGACTGCAACCGTCCAGGAGGAGGTGGGTGGGCTTGGGGCGCGCTTTTTGCTCTCGCACCTCGGCCCAACGCTGGTCGTAGTCGGGGAGCCGAGCGCCAACACGCTTCGCCGGGGGCATCGCGGCCGGACGGAGCTGGCGCTCCACGTCAAAGGACGGGCCGCCCACGCCAGCGCCCCCGAGCGCGCTATCAATCCGCACTTCGTCGTCAGCAACTTCGTGCAGCGCCTGCCCACCCTGACCATGCGCCAACACGCCGAGCTCGGGGCCAGCAGCGTCGCGCCGACGCTGATTCGCACCGATCAAACGAGCGCCAACGTCATCCCGGGGGAGATGTGGCTGACTCTGGACTGGCGCAACGTTCCGGGCGAGAGTGGCGAGGACGCCTGCACGGTGCTTCAGCCGCTGGTCGAGGCCAGCCTGATTCCCGGCGCCAAGGCCGAAGTTGAAATCCCTGTTGTCGAACGGCGGAGCTTCACCGGCCTGACCATGCGCATCCCGGCTGATAATCCGGCCTACAGCCTGCCCGCGGATCACCCGGCCATCACCGCCGCCGCCGCCATCCTCGAGCAAACTTTCGGCCAGTCTGTGCCGATCGGGCATTGGCGCTTCGCCACGGATGGTGGCCATTTCGCCCAGGCCGGCATGCTCGTCGTCGGCTACGGCCCGGGCGACGAGAGCCTGGCCCACACCGTGCGCGAGCACATCGCGATTGAAGGGATCGAGGTCGCCCTGCGAGGCAACGCCGCCCTGGCGCGTGGACTGGCCATGGAGTACGACCAACGCCGGTCGGGTTGAAGGGTAGAAAATGAGAGGGTAGAAAGTCGCGCTTACGGGGCGGG
>DOUV01000565.1:5411-13727 GCA_003520455.1 Chloroflexota bacterium
GGGAGGGCAGGGCCCTCGCCCGCCCCGCGCATCGTCTACAAGACTTCCGAAGTCTGTCGAGGCAGGACTGATTGGCATAATGCGGCTCTTATGAGGCCGGGGAGGCCTACAGAAAGCCGTCCAAAGAGTTCGGACGTCTGGCCCGCTTCACAGTCTCGTTGGAGTACTGATTTGAGCGTAGAAAGTGACCGGTTGAAGGTTGGGCTGCGCCTCTCCGGTGCATTCTCAGCGTTGGCGAACAACGAGAGAGCAGTGTTTCACCTTCCACTTTCCAACCTTCAACCGATTTTTCGAGCGTAGGTGGTCACGAGATCGCCCAGGTTGATGGGAACGGCGACCGCCTCGATCCCGAGCCGCCGGACGAGCCAATCGGCGATGCGGTAGAGCCAGGTGCTTCCTGCCTGGAGGCGGCTGACGAGGTAGCTCAGCCGCTGGTAGCGGCCTTGAGCCTCGGCACGGATCACCTCGAATCCTACCTGTTGCAGCATCACGGCCAGTGTGCGACGCGAGAAGTAGTAGATGTGCATCTCCATGAGCCACGGCCAGCGTGGTCCCATCAGTCTGGCAAAGGGTGTCTGGATGTCGATCGTGTGGATCGCCACCAGGCCGCCCGGCTTGAGGATCCGGTGCACTTCGCGCAGGTGATCGAGCGGGTCGGTCAGGTGCTCGATGACGTCCCACGAGGTGGCGACGTCAAAAAAGCCGTCGGGGAAGCCAGCCTCTTCCAACGTGCCCGTGTGCACGCACAGGCCCCGCTGCCGGCAGAGCCCGGCGGCCCACTGGCTGGGCTCGACACCGTAGGCCTCCCACCCATGCGCCTCGGCGATCTCTAGAAAAACTCCCGTGTAGCAGCCAACATCCAACAGGCGCTTGTCGTGTGGGTCACCGACCATCCGCTCGATGGGACGCAGATGGCGCACGAAGGTCAGCACCCGGCCCTGGCGCTCCTGCTCGTAGAGCGGGTCCTCAACGGCCTCGTACTCGTCCAGCAGTTCGTCCGCCGAGTAGCGCGGGTTGGCGTAAACCAGATCGCAGCGACGGCAGCGGACGATCGGGTGGTGCTTGCCGTACCCAAAGTTCGTGCATCGATAGGCTTCGACCTGGGGGTGCCTGTGCCCGTCGAGCGTGCCAGGGTACAGCAACTCGTAGTCGCTCGAACCACAGAGATTGCAGACAACGTATTCCACGGGACCTTGCTCCTGTTCGAGCCGATCCCCAGGCAGACAGCCGCGGAGGCGACTGTGGGGAACGGTTTGGTGATGGGGGCCGGCAGCTCACGAACCGGGCGCGTGCGGGACAACCGCGTCATTCTAACACCACCCCCAGTGGCGGCAACCGGCGACCCAAGGGGCGGTATGACTCCCACAGACGAAGGATGCATCTGCGCACTGCCCCGCCGGCCCGACGGTTCCTTTGAAGAGCAGACTCTGTGCCAGTCACGGCCACCCCGCCTGATGGATGTAAACTCGTCTGTGCATCGCGCCGACTTCTCCGCTTCACGGGGACAGTCTCCTGATGTCACTCCCCTTCTCTTCCAGGGCGCGTTCCGCAGGTATCTGCCGGCGCCGGTGGGATGGCGAGGCACAAAAAGCACTCTGCCCTAATGAGGCAGAGTGCTGGTGCGTACAGTGGTGATTCTATTGTTCGCCCTGATAGGCTCAGGGGACTCGGCGAAACTTAGCGACCAACTGCGCCGAGAGCGGCTGCGCCCACGCCGAAGACGCTTCCCACAATGGCGAGCAAGATGACATAGACGATGAATCCGACCAGACTGGTGAGCAGGGCTTTTCCTGTATCGAAGTCGAGCGCCTGGCGAATGGCGACGACGGAGAGCCAGAGCGACCACAGAGCCGCCAGAAACCCGATGCAGGGGATGAAACTCAGCACGTTGGGCGATTGCGCGTAGCCGATCGTGCGCAGAAGCTCGCCATAATCGGCGGTGCCGTTGAAGAGGCGGGTTCCTACAAAGAAGGCGATGTACGACCAGAGAAAATAGCCGACCATCACGGCGATACCCTGGAAGATTGCGCCGACCAGCGCGCTTCCGACCCCACTTCCAGTTGCTGCCCCGACGACCAGCGAGCCGAGCGCACCGATGACCGCGACGATGGCCACGATCGTGACCGCTTCGTTCTGCAGTGTCGGCGTCGCCTCGGCCTCTTCGTAGAGGGCGACATCCGCTTTCGTAGCTCGAATCATGCGATCAACCATACTGGGGTCCTCCTACAATGTTTGATGATGAACCGATAAGAGAATGAGTGAACGTGGCTGCAGGTATCGAATGTGGTGAGCGGTAACCCTCCTTTGCAGCAGCTGCCACGCCTGAGTGTGGTGACGCCGCTGCGGGCGATTCCTGGCAACACCAGGCCGAATGCGCCCCCCGCAGATGGGTCCAGACTCGCAGGGTCGCGTTCGCACGTGCCGCCTGGAGTGCTGGCGCGCCGGCGAGGGCATGGGCCGGCGCTGGTTGCCGTCCCGACCTATCCAGGACTGCGCCGCTCCTGATGAATGCGAGCGGCCTCGGTGATGTCACGCTGCATCAGTTCCCACAATCGAGGCCGCTCCCGGGCCTGCTCCTCCAACGCGTGAACCAGGTGCTCAGCCTCGGGAGCCAGCGCCCCGATCCGCGCCATATCGGGGGAAAAGACCTCGGGACGGCGCAGTCGGGTGAGCCCGGTCGCCGCCGCGACGTGCAGACAACCGGCCCGGACCAAATCTGCGCGGGCGTGGGCGAATACGAAGTCGGCAAAGTCCACCCCGAAAGGTGTCACCCGTTTGACTACCTCGTACAGACTCACCCGATCGCGGTTCTCACTATCGAGTGGACCCACCAGGACGCTCTCCAACTCGCCCAGGCCGGTGGGGAACTCTTGCCGGAGGGCCAGGATGCTGCCCTCAGTATCGCGAGCGAAGAAGCCCCACAGGAAGTGATCGGCCTCGCTGCGGAGACCCACATTGGCACCAACCACGCCCGCAGCCAACAACTCAGCCACCGTCGCCAGAACGATCTGCTCGGCCAGCGTGTGACGGCGGACGACGGCGGCCCGCCAGGGCAAGTGGTGGCGATCCAATGGGAGCCAGGGGACCGGTGGAGCCGGCGCGAGCAAATCACCGTAGAGGTAGCTCAAAGCACTGGCGGGAATCGAGAGTCCCCAGGGTCGGTCACTCGCAGACATGCCTCATTCTAACATGCTGAGGGGCCCCTGGCAATGGGTCAAGAGACCCGCGTCGGGGCGAATCCGGTCAACTGATTGGTGCAGTATGCACTCAAAGTGGGTACGTGCAAAACGCAGATTTTCTGTTCTACGGATTGGGCGTTGGCGTGCGGTTCAGGCTCCAATAACAGGGCTTCCCGGTTCTCTGCTCGAACACCACATCATCTTCGCTCACAGTGGAGTTGGGTGGGCGGAGGGGCGAGGCACGTTCTGAAGTGCCTCGTCCCTCCGCCCCGGCCCCTGTGCACTGTATTCCAATACGAGCGATCATCTTTGAGAGTCATCTCGCCTGATGATGGAAGCCGATCCACCAGGAGGCAGCACGTTGAAGAGTTCGTTCAGGGTTTGGATGATCGGGACATCTGCGACCGGGGGGCGGTGGGTACGCGCGATGAGCACAGGGCGAAGGCCTGCGGCTCGGGCGCCAAGGATGTCAGTGGCGTAGGTGTCGCCCACAAAGAGGGCCTCCTGAGGGGCAACACCCGCGCGCTGAATCGCGTGGCGGAAGAGGAGCGGGTCGGGTTTGCCCAGACCGATCACGGCACTCACAACTACGAACTCCAGATAGCGCGAGAGCTCGAGTTGGTGCACCAATTCGAGGAGTACCGTCTGCCAGTCGCTCACCGCCCCGAGGATGTACCCCCGCTGCTGGAGTTCTGCCAGCACCGGCTCGACTTCGGGGTACAGCGTCCAACTGGCGTGCGCGACAAATTGCGCGTAGATGCGCTCAGCTACGGCCAGACGTCGGTCGGGCACCACGTCCAACTGCGCCAGCAAGCGCTGGTAGAAGCCGGTCCAGTACTGCTCGATATTGCTGTCACTGGCCCACACGTCCAGGTCTCGACCAGGTTGCCGGCGCTCTTCGGCCATCACCGCGCGGGTAGCCCGCGCCAGATCCGTCCGATCAACGTCGAGCCCCGCCGCATTCATGGCTTCCAGCACCAGCGCCTCTTCCGAAGGCTCAGCCCGAACCAGTGTGAACCCAACGTCGAAGATCACTGCTCGAATTGTCATAAAGAGGATCGCAATCGTACTGGTCCGTGCTCAAACTGGAATATGGTGCGGTGGGGGCAAGGGCACTACCCTCACCTCCCTCATACCCACTATCCCGAGAAGAATCGTTTGTAGATTCCCCCTTCGTTCACACGGCTCCCCATGAGCGATAGGCGATCGTGCTTGCCGGAGGGATAGAAAGAACGCAAAGAGAGGTGGCTCTTTGCGTTCTTTGCCTCTTCGCGGCCGTTCTCACGCCAGTTCGGCCATCACTTCGTCGAGTTTCTCGCGTGCCGGGCGCAACTGCTCGGGGGTGAGATGCGCCAGCGGCGACTCGGGCAGGTTCATCAAGTCTACGAAGGTCGGCCGGCGCTCGTTGATATAGATCAGGCCGGTGATGAACTGCTGCTCGGCACGGGCGTGCTCCAGCGCGCGGAGCGCGGCCAGACGGTCGGTCGGATCGTAGTCCTCGTCGAGCTTGCGGAGCTGGATGACGGAACCGTCGTGGAGCTCGACATCCTGAACCGTCCCCGGCTCATACTCGACCGTGATCTCTTCAAAGGCTGGCACGAAGGTGATGTCGTGGAGCGGCTCCTCGTGGGCCTTGCCATAGGGGTAGCTCTTGGTGGACTGTTCGTTGTTGTTGAAGGTCACACACGGGCTGATGATGTCGAGGACGGCGGTGCCCTTGTAGGCCATCGCCGCCTTGAGCAGCGCGCGCACCTGCTTGGCGTCGCCGGCGAACGAGCGGGCGACAAAGCCACAGTCGGCGACGACCGCCTCCAGGCAGATATCAATCGGTGGCAGCTCGTTGCGCCCGGCATACTTCAGCTCCTGGCCGACGTCCGCCGTCGCCGAGAACTGCCCCTTGGTCAGACCGTACACCCCGTTGTTCTCGATGATGTAGACGACGGGCACGTTGCGGCGCACCAGGTGCTTGAACTGCCCGAGACCGATCGAGCCGGTGTCGCCGTCGCCGCTCACACCCAGTGCGATAAGCGTGCGATTGGCAACGGTCGCGCCGGTGGCGATCGAGGGCATGCGGCCGTGGAGCGCGTTGAAGCCGTGCGAGCGGTTCAGGAAGTAGGCCGGCGACTTGCTGGAACAGCCGATGCCGCTGAGTTTGATAACCTGGTGCGGCGGCAACGACAATTCGTACGCCGCCATGATGATACCGCTGGAGATCGAATCGTGGCCGCAGCCCTGGCAGAGGGTCGAGGGGTTGCCCTTGTAGTCAGTGCGCTCGAGGCCGATCAGATTGACATTCGGTTTCTTCCCGTTTCCGGTCTTAGTTGTAACAGCCATGGTTACTGCTCCTGTTCTGTAATCGCTTCGGTAACCCAGCGGGCCGTCAATGGGAGACCATCACAGTATGCCAGCGAGACGAAGCGGGTGGCATATTCCGGCAACTCCATACGCAGGATCTGGCAAAGCTGGCCGTCGTGGTTCAGCTCCACCACGTAGACGCGATCGTGCCGGACGACGAAATCGTGTAATTCCTCTCCGATGGGGAGGGCTCGTAGCCGCAGGTAGCTGGTTTCGATCTCCATTTTGCGCAGGCGGTCGCGGGCCTCGGCGACGGCAGGATCGACTGTTCCGGCCGCGATGATGCCGATCTCAGCGCCCTCGCGCTCATCGATGACCGGTTTGGGCACGAGGGTGCGGGCGTAGTCGTGCTTGCGGGCCAGGCGGTCCAGATTGTGAAGCCAATCGTCGGGCCGCTCGCTGTAGACGGCGAACTCGTTGTGGCCTGTGCCGCGCGTGAAGTAGGCTGCCAGCGGATGGTCGGTGCCGGGCAACGTGCGCGGGCCAACCCCGGTGCCATCGTCGTCCCGGTAGCGGGCGAAACCACCCATGCGCTCGATATCCTCGGCCGCGAGCACCTTGCCGCGCTGCATCGGCTCCTCGGGGTACTCGAAGGGTGAGGTCATCCAAAGATTCATGCCCAGGTCCAGGTCACTCAGCACGAAGACGGGCGTCTGGAGCTGCTCGGCGAGGTTGAAGGCGGTGCCGGCGAATTCGAAGCACTCGGCAACCGAGCCTGGCAGGAGCACCACGTGGCGAGTATCGCCGTGGCCGAGGACGTACGCAGCCAGGATATCGCCCTGGGAGACGCGGGTGGGGAGGCCGGTGCTCGGCCCCATCCGCTGGACATCCCAGATCACGCCAGGAATCTCAGCGAAATATCCGAGGCCGGCGAACTCGCTCATCAACGAGATACCGGGGCCAGATGTGGAAGTCATAGCACGCGCGCCGGCCCAGCCGGCCCCAAGCACCATCCCGATCGCCGCGAGCTCGTCCTCAGCTTGTACGATGGCGTAGGTCGGTTTGCCATCTTCCGTGCGGCGCAGCCGAGGGGCATACTCCGTGAGGGCATCGGCCAGGCTGGTCGCGGGCGTGATCGGGTACCAGGCGGCGACCGTCACGCCGTTGAAAAGTGCGCCCAGCGCAGAGGCGGTGTTCCCATCGATCAGGATCTGGCCCTTGGTGAGATCCATCCGCTCCACCCGGTAGGGGTCCTGCTTAGGGAGGTTTTCGCGCACCCAGTCGGCCGCCGCCTCCACGACACCATAGTTTAGGTTCACCGGCTTGGGACGGTTGTTGAAGTGCTTGTTGAGGGCCGCCTTGATCTCGTCCAGGTCAATGCCCAGCAAGGCTGCCAGCGCACCGACGTAGACCATGTTGGCGATGTAATCGCGGAGCCGGGCCTCGGCGCCAGAGGCCTTGACAAATTCCTTGACGGGCACCGGGTAATAGACGACATCGTCACGGTTCTGCTCGAAGTTCCACTCACTGGGGTAAACGCAGACGCCGCCCGGTGGCAGCCCGGTCAGGTCCTCGACGGCCGTCTTCTGGTTGAATGCCACCAGAATTTCGGTCCCCTCTCGCCGGGCAATGTAGCCATCCTTGCTAACACGGATGGTGTACCAGGTAGGAAGCCCCGAGATATTCGATGGGAACAAGTTTTTCCCGTTGACCGGAATCCCCATCCGAAAAAGGGCCCGAATCAACATCGTGTTCGCCGTTTGGCTTCCAGAGCCGTTCACCGTTGCCGCCACGATCGAAAAATCATTCACGATCGGCTCCCGATCCATCACACCGGCAGCAAGCGGCGTACTGCGCATGTCAATCACGCTCATCTCATCTCCTCCCTTGGGAGTATCAAAGTTCTTTGCTACTACGCTCTGAGGCGAATAAGAGCCTGCTCATCGTGAGAGGCTCTTCAATATCCACATCTTCAGGTACAGCCGGACACAGGAACGGGCCAAACAAAAACGCCGACGCGGTTCGTCGGCGACAGGGCGCTGTGAACGTCCACACCGAGAGCCTCATGATCAGTGTTTTTCCACCGAATCACGTTCGTTCCTCACGAGTTCGACCCTCGAGAGTGCCACCATGCACGCATGATCAGTATAGCATGTCTGCCAGAGGCTGGCAAACAGTTTAGCCAGGATACAGTGCGCCAATTCCGGTTGAAATTTGCGCCAGAAACGAAAGAGACGACCCGACGGTGGCGGCGGCAGCTCATAAGCTCAACCTGAAACGATCCGCGCCAGGACGCGGGCGGCTATCCGAGGATACTCGGAGCATAGCGGATGGAGTCGCACTTGAGTAACAGAACGGCCGCCCCCACTCGAAGCGGCGGGTCAGCGGCCGCACAGGGGCCAGAGGGAGAACCAGCTCTCAGCCGCGAGGAGGTGGCAGAGGAGTCTCAAGGACGCTTCGGGCGACGGTGCGGGCTCGCCCTGACCGGGAATGAGGAGCATCTGTCCCACGAGCAGGGCGTTGGGGTCGCTGAGATGATTCGCGGCCTGAATCTCGTCCCGAGGCACGCCGAACACCTGAGCGAAGAGGCTCAGGGAGTCGCCCGGCAGGACTATGGTGAGGCGGCCCGTCGGAACGGGCAACGCAACGCGCTCGTGGCGTAGCGTCTCGTGCCGGTAGCGCACCACGAGCGGGGCGGGCGGCTCGGCCAGCTTCGAGCCGGGCCGCAGCGCCCGGTCCAGCCCGATCTGAGCGTAATCGGGGTCTTGCTCACGCAGCCGGCAACTGGCCGCGATGTAGGCTGGATAGTCAGTGCCGTAGAGTGCGTAGAGAAACTCGTTGG
>DOUV01000736.1 GCA_003520455.1 Chloroflexota bacterium
TACCCGGCGGGCGGCGGCTGGCACCTGCTCTACCGCGCCCGCTCATAGTACCAGCCCGGTCTTGCAGCTGGAATGGGCGACAACTGTTAAAGAATGCTGCGAGTCTGTCCCCCATCGACCTGCAGAGTCGTGCCGGTGACGAAGCTGGCGGCATCGGAGGCCAGAAAGACGACGACATTGGCGATCTCGTTCGGCCGGCCCATGCGCCCCAGGGGGATGGCCGCCTCCCAGCCGGCAATCACATCCGACGGCTCGACACCCCGCTGCGTTGCCAGGCCTTTCGACAACCCTTCCATCCGCGCGGTGAAGGTGGAGCCAGGACAGACGGTATTGACGCGGATTCCGTCCCTCGCCAACTCATTCGCCATGGTCTTGGCAAGTCCGAGGACGCCGGTGCGCGCCATGTTGGAGAGAATCAGGCCATCGATGGGCTCTTTCGCTGACACCGAGGCGATATTGACGATTCGCCCGTCGCCCTGGCGCTGCATGTAGGGGACCGCTTCCGTGCAGAGGCGGATCACGCTCTTGAGACTCATGTCGAGCCCGAGTTGCCACTGTGCCTCGCTCGTATTGAGAAAGCGGGACGCGGGCGGCCCACCGTTGTTGGTCACGAGGATATCGAGACGCCCAAAGTGCTCCATGTGCTGCCGGATGAGGCGCTTGATCTGATCGGGATCGGTCAGGTCGGTCGGGATGGCGAGCACCTCGACGCCGGTTTCGTCGTGGATTTCTTGCGCCACACGCCGCAACTCTTCCTCGCCGCGCGCGCAGATGGTGACGCTGGTCCCTTCCCGGGCAAAACCGAAGGCGCAGGCCTTGCCAATGCCTTTGCTCGATGCGGCGACCAGCGCCGCGCGTCCTTTCAATCCCAGGTCCATGAACTCTATCCTCTCCTGCGAGAAGCGGTTGATTGTCGTTCTCAGGCGGGCGCGGTGCCCGCCGCGAAAAGACCACTCCCCCTACTCTCCGCCGGCCACCTCACGGCGCGTGACGACGAAGCGGCAGCACGAATCGCCTTTAGCCTGACAGTCCGTCTCGATGGCGTCCACCGCACTATCGAAGATGCCTGCGCCCAGGCCGGCCATCACCCCACGGATCAGGTAGCAGACACCGTGCTCCGCAGCGCCATAAGCCTCGGCATAGGGAGAGCCATACACCTGAACGATCAGGCGGCCAGCGCCGGGATCGAGCTCAACCAGCTCGAACCGTCCCCAGCCGATCTGTCCGCCCATGTGGCACATGAACGTCACGATCTCCTCGTCACTGTAGCCGAAGACTTCCTTAAAGCGGCGCGAGGAGAGGGTTCCGCCGGTGACGCCGGCCTTGTAGAAGACAGCAGCCACGCGGTCGCCCAGCGCGTCGTCAATCGAATTCTGGATACTGGCCATCACCTCCGGCCGGATAAGAAGGTATCGCACTCCGTTGTAGGTCAGGCGCCCGCCGTCGGCATCCCACACCAGTCCCTGCAAGATCTCATTCGTCATGATTTTCCTGCCTCTCTCCCGTGCATCGTGGCCGGGCGTCCGCGTTGCGCTCGCTCTGCTTCGGTCGCCGCTTCGTCTACTCTCCAGTTCCGACTGTCGAGGACCACCCCGTACTCCCGAAGCGCCGCGTCCAGGCTGATCTTGCCATCGCGCACGTCCCGGAGCACCAGCGCCGGGTCGCGCTCCAGCGGGTCCCCGTACCCCGCGCCGCCGGGGAGACGCAGGCTCACGAGATCGTTCTGTTGGAGGCGATCGACCCCCTTAGACTTGAGAACCCGCTCCTGTTGGGAATCCGGGTTAAGCAGGAACCTGCCCGGAACGCCGTCCTTCCCGCCGAAAATACCCGCCGGTCTGAAGCGGTGCCGGTCGCCGTAGCGTGCGAAGGAGACATCACCGGCGAGCAGGCGAATATCTCGGCGCACGCCGAGCGCCCCGCGGAAGGTCCCGGCGCCGCCCGAATCGGGAATGAACTCGTAGCGCTCTACGCGCACCGGGTGCTCCATCTCGGCAGCCTCGACGGGGGTATTTTTGAACCGCGCCAGGTGGCAGTCCTGCCCGTCGCGCCCGTCGCGGATGGGACGCCCACCGCTCCCGCCGCCCTGAATGTCGATATAGACGAAGCGCCGGCCGGTGCACGGGTGGTAGCCGGCGAAGGCGCAGGTGGAGACCTGCCCGTGGCTTCCGGCCATCCCCCGCCCCGGCAGCGCCTCCGTGAGGGTGCGGATCATCGCCTCGCAGATCTTGGCCGAGGTGTTGGTGCGTGAGCCCACGGCATGGGGCATCTGCGGATTGACGACCAACCCTGGCTCGGCCTCGACCTGGAAGGGGCGGTAACAGCCGGAATTGGGCGGCACGTGGGGATCAATGACGGCGATGAGGGCGTAGTAGGTCGCAGCGTGGGTCGTTGCCAGGGGACAGTTGACGTTGCCAGGCGTGGCAGGATCGGTGCCTTCAAAATCAACCCGTACGCGGTCACCCTGCTTGTGAAGGTTCACCTGGACTCGAATCGGTCTGTCGCTCGTGCCGTCATCGTCAACGAAATCGACGCCCGTGTAGAGCCCGTCGGTAATCTCGCGGAGCCCCGCACGGATGCGCCGCTCCGAGTAGTCCAACAGCATCGCCATGCACTGTTGGACGATGTCCGGCCCGTATTTCTCATGAATCTGGCGCAACCGCCGTGCGCCAACGAAGCCGGCGGACGCCTGCGCGCGAATGTCCCCCAACGTCTTGTCGGGAACGCGCACATTGTTTTCCAGGATGCCGAAGATCTCCCGATCCTCGCGGCCGTGCTTGTAGAGCTTAGTGAAGGAGAAGCGCAGCCCCTCCAGATAGATTTCGGTCAGGCCACCCGCCACGCCTCCGGCGACGGCGCCGCCCATGTCGGCGTGGTGCGCCATGCTGCCAACAAAGCCGATCAACTCGCCGTCGAGCCGGACGGGCGTAAAGGCGATGATATCCATCAAGTGCTGGCCGCCCTGGTAGGGATTGTTGAGGATGATCACATCCCCCTCGTGCAACTCGTCCGGACGATAGTGACTCAGCAGCTCGCGGCTGGGGATCTCGAAGCCTGTGAGCAACATCGGCGCGTGGTGTGCCTGGGCGACGGTATTCCCAAAGCGGTCGAAGACGGCGCAGCTGATGTCCTCGATCTCTTTGATGATGGTGGAGCGCGATGTGCGGACGAGGGTTCGGCCCATCGCGCCTGCCACCTGCTCGAGGGCGTAGCGCACCACCTGCATCGTAATGGGATCGGCCCCATCGATCATGTCACCTCCCGCCCGTCAACGAACAGCCGGCGGTCCCCGACGATGCGATGCCTCGATCCCGAGAGCGCGTAGCGCCCCCAGGCTGAGACCTGATTGCCGGTGACCACCGGCACGACCAACCCCGTTCCAATTGCTTCACGATATCGGCCCTACCGAAATTTGTGTATCTCGACAAGACGCCGTCAGAGACCGGTGCGAAAGTGGCCCTGGCACGCTCGACGCAGCGGGCCGCGTCTGGCTATCGGTTTTCCGAATTGTCCGTTCGTCCCAGGCCACCCACGCCTGGCATCGTGAAGCCCGTCATTGCGACGGAACCCGCTACTACAGTCGAGTTGAGGAGATCGACAGTCCAGTACGGCCACGCTGGCCATCCATCAGATCTCGCCCAGGTTCACGAGATGACAGGCCACGAAGTGTTCCGGACGTAATTCGCGCAGCTCCGGCTCGATCCGCGTGCACTCGGGTGTGGCGATCGGGCAGCGGGAGTGGAAGCGACAACCCGAAGGAATGTTGACAGAACTTGGGACGTCGCCCTCCAGGAGTTGCGGGTTCCACCGTTGCTCGGGCCTCACGCTCGGAATGGCCGAGAGCAGAATGCGGGTGTAGGGGTGCAGCGGATTCGCGAAGAGCTCCCCGCTCGGGGCATACTCCACGATTTTGCCGAGGTACATCACGGCGATCCGGTGGCTGGCATGCCTGACCACGGCCAGATTGTGGGAGATGAAGATGTACGCGAGCCCGAACTCCTTCTGGAGCCTGACCATCAAGTTGATGATCTGGGCCTGAATCGAGACATCCAGCGCCGAGGTGACTTCGTCGGCGACGATGAGCTTCGGGTGGGTCGCAAGCGCGCGCGCGATCGCGATCCGCTGCCGCTGTCCACCGCTGAACTGGTGCGGATAGCGCTCGGCCGCCGCGTGCGAGAGCCCCACCACCTGCAACAGCTCCTCGACGCGCCGGTCCATATTGCCGTCGTAGCCGTGAACCTCTAGCGGCTGGCGCAGAATATCGCGGACGCGCCGGCGTGGATTAAGCGACGAGTAGGGGTTCTGGTAGACAATCTGCATGTGCCTGCGCAGCGGACGCAGCCGGGCTGGCGAAAGCGCGGTGATATCCTGTCCCTCGAAGAGAATCTGCCCCCCGGTCGGTTCCAGCAGGCGCAGGACGGTTCGTCCGAACGTGCTCTTCCCGCTCCCGCTCTCGCCTACGACCCCGAGGGTCTCGCCGGGGTAAATCTTCACACTGACGCCATCGAGCGCCTTGACGACGCGGCGCCGGCCGCGCAAGAGCTCGCGGACGCTGGGGCTGGACTCGACAAAGTGTTTGGACAGCTCTCTGACCTCGACCAGCGGGGCGTTCAACTCCTGAACTCCGTTTCTTGCTCCGGCTGGATGAGTGCCGCTTCGGGCCGGCCCGCGTCCGGAATCAGGTGCAGCCAGCAGGCCGAAGTATGGCGGAGCCCGACGGTCGCGGTCGGTGGCCGCCCCTTCTCTTCACAAATGGCAATACGCTCCGTACATCTGGGCGTGAAGGGGCACATGTCGCGCTTCGGTAGATCACCGATGGAGCCCTGGATGGTGAAAAGCTCGCCCGGGCGCGTCTCGATTGTGGGAACGGCCTGCATCAACGCACGCGTGTACGGGTTGGCGGGGCGCCGGAAGATTTCGTCCACCGGCGCCTGCTCCATAACGTGACCGCCGTACATGATGACCACGCGGTCGCACACTTTGGAGATCAAGCCAAGATCGTGGGAGATCAGGATCATCGAGGTTCCGAAACGGCGCTGCAGGTCGCGAAGCAGCGCGACAATCTGAGCCTGCGTTGTCACGTCGAGCGCCGACGTCGGCTCGTCGGCGATGACCAGCGCGGGCTCGCAGGCGAAGGCGATAGCGATGATGACGCGCTGGCGCATACCGCCGCTCAGTTGATGCGGATACTTGGCTACCACGTGTTCGGGATCGGCAATCCCCACCTGACCGAGCAGGCCAATCGCCGCCCGCACGGCTTCCCGCTCAGACAGCCCGCGGTGCAGGCGCAACACGTCGGTCATCTGCGTCTTGATCCGGAAGGCCGGATTCAAAGACGAGAGCGGGTCCTGGGGGACGGCCGTGATCTGTGAGCCGCGCAGGCGGCGCATCTGGTGCTCGCTGTGATTCAGCAGATTCTCGCCCTTGAAGAGAACCCGACCACCTACGATCCGCCCGGGTCTGGGAACCAGGCGGAGAATCGAGCGACCCGTCAGCGACTTCCCCGAGCCCGACTCCCCCGCCAGGCCGAGAACCTCGCCGACTCCCACACGAAAGCTCACCCCATCCACCGCCTTGACGACACCATCCGGCGTGAAGAAATGGGTCTGCAGGTTCTCTACCACTAAGAGTGGCTCACTCATGCTTGTCTCGCTTGCAAGGCGCCCAGGCTCCCCTGGGCACCGCCACCTCAATCCAGCGGCATACGCGGGTCGAGCCGCTTGCGCAGTCCATCACCCAGAACATTGAAGGCAAAAACGGTGATGATCAGGAAGACCATCGGGAAGGCCAGGCCCCACCAGGCAGTCCGGAAGTAGCCGAGCCCCTCGCTGATCATGGCCCCCCACGAGGGCGTACTCGCCTTGACCCCCAAACCAACGAAGCTCAGGAGCGCCTCGATGATGATGGCGAGACCGAGCTCGATGGAGCTGAGAACGAGCAGCAGCGGCACCACGTTGGGGAAGACTTCCTCCCGCATGATCCGCAGGCTCCCCATCCCCAGCGCACGGGCGGCTTCGACGTAATCCTGCTCACGAATGTTGAAGACCTCGCCGCGGATGACGCGCGCGAAGCGAGTCCAGTCTACGAGGGCGATGGCGAGGATCACCTGCCAGACGCCGACGCCCCAGATCGCCATCAGGACGACGGCCAGCAGGACCGGGGGGAAGGACATCCACGTATCCACGAGTCGCATCACGACCTCATCCACCCAGCCACGGGAATAGCCCGCCACGAGACCGACCGCCGTGCCGATGGCCGCTGAAGCGACCGTCGCCACAAGGGCGACAAAGAGGGCGACGCGGGCGCCGTGGACGACGCGCCCGAGGATGTCGCGTCCCAGGCTGTCGGTCCCCAACAGGTGCTCGCCGCTTCCACCCGCCAGATAGGCCGGCGGCCGATAGGCGTCGGCCAGGTCCTGGGCGTTGGGATCGGCGGGGATGATGAGCGGGCCGAAGAGCGCCAGGAGGACCAGTGTCACAATGACGATCAGGCCGAAGAGAATCTCTTTGTCGCGGCGCCAGCGGATCTCGGGAAAGGCAAATCCGAGTGAACGAGTGGCGAGTGTACTACGCATAGCGAATCTTCGGGTTCAGAAATCCATACAACAGGTCGACGGTCAGGTTGCTGCTGATCAGCACCAGAGCGTAGACGACAATCAACCCCTGAACCAGCGGGAAGTCGCGGTACTGGATACCGGTCAGTGCGAGAAGGCCGATCCCCGGCCAGCCGAAGATCTTCTCGATCACGATGCTTCCGCTGACGAGAAAGGTAAATTGAACGCCCAGAATGGTGAGCGTCGGGATCAGGGCATTCTTCAGCGCACGGATGCAAACGATGTAGCTCTCAGAGAGGCCTTTCATCCGGTCTGTGAAAATGTAATCCTCCTGCATCACGTTGAGCAGGCTCGATTTCAGCGTGCGGAGAAGCATCGCCGCTAGAGGGATGGCAAGCGCCAGGGCCGGGAGGAAGAGGTGTTGCACGGCGCTCTTGAACGCCTCGAAATTGCCGTCGAGCAGACTATCCAGCAATAAGAAGCCCGTAACGTCGGGCACCTGCATATTGCTCGCCATCCGGCCGGAGACAGGCATGACCCGCGCAATGGCACCAAAGAGGACGATGAAAAGCAGCCCCCACAAGAAGTTCGGGATGCCGAAACCAATCAAGCCAACGAAGGAACTCAGAGCCTCAAACAGAGTGCCTTGATTCAAGACGGAAATCACGGCGATAACCACGGCGATGAGAGCGGCCAGGACGATGCTCGCCAGAACCAGTTCCAACGTGGCGGGCAGGCGGTCGAGGATCAGGGTCGTGACATCATCCCGGAAGCGGAGGGACTGGCCGAAATCTCCCTGGAGGACAGTGCTCAACCAGCGCGTGTACTGGACGGGCACCGGTGCCGTCAGGCCAAGATACTCACGCATCGCCGCGATGTCCTCGTCGGTCGCCATTGGACCGACCATCAAGAGAGCCGGGTCGCCAGGGAGCACGCGCAGGATAACAAAGGCGGCGACCGAAACGCCAAAGAGCGATATGACGGCGTAGACGATACGCCGGATGATATAGAGCATCTTGCTCCCCCGTCTCTCTACTCATTGCAACTCGGGATTGGGCGGGTGGACACGCCGTCCACGCCCTACCACCGTCCAGAGCCGTCCTTCGCCCCGGACGGTGGGTTCATATTCGCTCTTATTGGAATACGGTGCACTGGGGCCGGGGCGGAGGGGCGACGCACTTCGGAAAGTGCGTCGCCCCTGATCCGCGCACGCGCCACTGTTACAGACAGTGAGATGATCCTGATGGCGAAATCACCTTCCGGGAGGGCGAGCGGCTCGT
>DOUV01000419.1 GCA_003520455.1 Chloroflexota bacterium
GAGCCGACCGCCAACCTCGACCCGCTGACCGAGCGCGACGTCCTGCAAGCGATCAGCGCCGCAATGCCGGGCCGCACCACGCTGCTGATCACCCACCGGCTGGTCGGACTCGAAGCCATGGACGAGATTCTGGTGTTAGAGGCTGGCCGGATCATCGAGCGCGGCACCCACCTCGAGTTGATCGCGAGGGCCGGTCTGTACCAGCGGTTGTGGCTGCTCCAAAACCGTGCCGATGTGAGTGAGTTTGTATCGATGGCGCGGCAGGCTTTGTGAATCGAAGGCAGCAAGATGATCGAGATTCCTGCATTGACCGCGGGCCTGTGGCGCAACGATGCCCGGCCTGGCGGCCGGCGCGGATTTCGTCAGACAAAACAGTGCCGACCTGGTGCTAAAGCTTGCGCTCGCCGGGTCGGCACTGTTATCGAAAGTGGAGATGGCGGGACTCGAACCCGCGTCCGAAGAGTTAATCGTGAGGCGTCTACACGCTTAGCCTGGTTGGGTTGAGTTTCGCGGTCCAGTCGCCCGACCAGGCAACTCAACCGGCCCGCTATCCGCTCGATCTTAGGCCCACCCCAGCGGCGTCAGATGGGCCGCACGCCGGCTAAAGTGTCACCCGAGATGCGTCCGCCAGCGTAGGACTCATCTGGATGTGACCGCCCTTAGGCGGCCATAGCGAGTTGTGGCTCGCCAGTTATATTTAGGTGCCCGTTTTAGGAGTGTCAGGCGTCTCCGCATGCGACCTCAGGACATCCCTCCCCGTCGAAACCTGTCATCCCCGTGCAGGCTTACTATAGCATAGCGGCCGTTCAAAGACAAATTTGGTGCTCTCGACATAAGGCGGGATACGGAGGAACGCTTCACGCAGCCCGGCTCACCACTCATCCCGGCCCCGACTCCGGAGGGCGCGCTCGATCTGGCGGGCGGCATCGCGCTCGGCCAGCGTCTGGCGCTTGTCATACAGTTTCTTGCCGCGCGCTACTCCGATTTCGAGCTTGGCCCGCCCATCCTTCAGGTATAGACGGAGCGGCACAATCGTCAAGCCCTTCTCGGCGACCTTGCCGGCCAGGCGGCCGATTTCATTGCGGTGGAGGAGGAGCTTGCGCGGCCGCAGCGGGTCGGGGGCCTGGTCGTGGGTGCTGGCGTGGCGGTAGGGCGAGACGTGCATGCCCTGAACCCAGGCCTCCCCATCGCGAATCGCCACGTAACTATCACGGAGGTTGACGTTGCCGGCCCGGATCGACTTGATCTCGGTGCCGGTCAGGACGATCCCCGCCTCGTAAGTATCTTCTATAAAGTAGTCGTGCCGCGCTTTGCGGTTGACGGCGATGACTTTTTCGGCCATAGCTGAAGATCGGCGTTCCGTGAAGGCTAAGCGTTTATTAGGCGAAGACCCTGTCTTCAGTGAGTGGCATGAATTTCACGAACGCTCATATGGAACATGTGTAGCGTGTGCGAGCGCGTCGCGCTCGCACACGCTACACCAATATGAGCGATTTCACGAATCAAGATGACTGAAACGGCTCAATTCGTGTTCACGTGTGGAATTTGTGGCCGAACGGCTTTGACTGCAGCGGCGGTATTCCCTGAACACTTAGTGGTCTTTTTCCGCGAAGAAGCTGATCGCCCGGTCGAGTTGCGGATCGCGGCCTGCCTTCAGATCGGCTGGCGTGCGCTCGACGACGATCTCGGGTTCGATTCCTACCTCGTGAATAGCGCGGCCTTTGGGTGTAAACCAATGGGCCACTGTAACCCGAAGGCTCGAACCATCACTGAGCTGGTTGGTAATCTGGACGCTGCCCTTCCCGAACGTCTTGGTCCCGATGAGCGTTCCCCGCCCGGTGTCCTGGACCGCCCCGGCCAGAATCTCACTGGCGCTGGCACTGCCCTCGTTGACCAGGACCACGAGCGGGATATCGAGCGCCAGGCCGCCGGGCTCAGCCCGATGAATCTGATCGCGGCCGCTCGACCCCTTCTCGGTGAGGATGGTACCATCACCGATGAATTGACTGCTCACCTCAACCGCGCTACTGAGATAACCACCCGGGTTGTTGCGCAGGTCAAGAATCAGACCGTTCACGTCCTGGGCCTTCAACTCGCTGAGCGCCTTCTTGACCTCTTCCGGCGCCCGCGCACCGAAATCGTTGAGCTTGAGGTAGCCGAGCGGCTTGCCATCCTCTCCCTGGATCACGCGAGACTCGACGACCGGCACCAGGATGCGATCACGTACGATGTCAAATTCGAGAAGCCCGCTGGCTCCCTCGCGGCGCACCGTCAGGTGGATGTTGGTCCCGCGCGGGCCACGAATCAGGCTGATGGCCTCTATCAGGCTTTTGCCCTTGAGAGGCGTATCGTTGACTCGCAGAACGATGTCCCCGCTGACGAGTCCGGCGTGTTCGGCCGGGCTTTTCGGCAGGGTCGCCACGATCATCAGTTCGTCGTTCTCCATCCGCACGGTGGCGCCGATCCCGTCGAACTCACCTTGGAGGTCCTCGTCCAGCAGGCGAGCCTGTTCCGGGTCCACGAAGGCGGTGTGCTGATCGTTGGTCGCGGCCACGACACCGCGAATCGCGGCGTAGGTGAGATCGCGGGCGCCAGGAATCCGGCCGTAGAAGTGCTGCTGCAGGAGCGTGACGGCTTCCCACAGGACCTTCAGGTCGATGCCGTCGCGAGTCGTCGCGGCAGCGGATGGTCCGGTGCCGGCCACCGTGGGGCTGGCAGCGGTCTGCGCTCTCACTGTGCTCTGAACGAATCCGCTGGCGCCCCAGCCGGCCATGAAAGCCGGCACGGTGAGCAGCACTGTCACGAGCACTGTCACGAGCCAGCCGGTGAGTCGTCTCGCGTTCATACTTTGGCCCGCCTACTGCCCATTCTGAATCAGGTCGAGCGCGCGCTCGACCTGTGGGTCGCGTCCAGCCTGGCGGTCGTCATCGCTGATATCCACCCAGACATCAGGGGCCAGCCCTTGCTGGCTCAAGTCTGTCCCGTTGGGGGTCAACCAGTGGGCGATGGTGACATGCAGGCTCGATCCGTCGCTGAGCGTGAACGGAATCTGAACGGTCCCCTTCCCAAACGTCTGATGGCCGACGAGTTTGGCGCGTCCGTGATCCTGGAGCGCGCCCGCCACGATCTCGCTGGCACTGGCACTGCCCTCGTTCACCAGGACCACGAGCGGGATATCGAGCGCCAGGCCGCCGGGTTGGACAGCAAGTTCCTGGCGCGAGCCATCCTTCGACTGCTGGTAGGCGACAATGCCACTATCCAGGAACTGACTCGCCGTGACAATGGCCGAATCGAGCAGGCCGCCGGGATTATTGCGTAGATCGAGGATGAGTTTGGTGGCCCCCTTGGCTTTGAGATCGCCGATGGCTTTATCCAATTCCTCGGGAGTCCGGGCGCTGAAAAAGCGCATCCGGATGTACCCGATGGTGGTGTCCTTGATGATGCTGTGGTCGACCGTCGGGTCGGGGATCTTCTCGCGGGTCAGTGTAACGGTGAAGGTGTTCTCCTGGCCTGGCCGCTGGATTTCCAGGGTGACCTCGGTCCCTACCGGGCCGCGGATCAGGTTGACCGCATCATCTTGCGAGAGGCCGGTGATTTCCTTTCCGTCCACCTTCAGGATGATGTCGTCCGCACGCAGGTCAGCGCGGGCGGCAGGGGTATCATCGATGGGTGAGACGATGATGAGTTGGCCTTGCTCATTGGTTGCCACGAAGGCACCGATCCCACCGAACTCGCCCGAGAATTCCTCCTTCTCGCGCTGGTGCTGGACCGGCTCAACCAGCACCGTGTTCGGATCGCCCAAGGTGCTGAGGATACCGCGAATGGCTGCGTACGTGACTGCCTGACCCTGGGGAAGGTCCCCGTAGAACTCTCTCTTGAGGAGATCCCACGCTTCCCAGAAGACCCCGAAATTTGCCGGCGGTACAGCCTGGGTGACTGTGTCGGTGGTGTTGAGCGCGGCGCTCGCGGGTACGGCTCGGATCGAGTAGTAACTATTCGTAGCGAAGCCGGCGGCGAAGGCTATCACAATCATCGTCGCCGTAAGCACGGCCATCATACACCCGTTGGCAACGCTTCGCATGCCTGTTTCCTTCACCCTTTGAGAACAAAGCGGCGCGAACCCTCGCGCCTGGAGAAATCGAATTATAGCGACCGCGCGGTGGACGAGCAAATGGGTCTGCCGAGAGGCGCGGCGGCGGTTCACTGTTTGTCCGGCTGCTGACGACCCCGCGGCGTCGCGCGCGATGGCCATTGGCACGTGACCTTTTTTGAGTAGACCTGCTCGACGTGCGAGACTCTTGACAGCGATCCTTCTCGTCGGATATAGTACGTCATCAGATATTGGATGATATTACGGTTTTTCACTTCCCTTTGGATCCTGGTCTAATTCCGGGATCAAGGGGTAGGATGAATCTTCCCGTCGCTGCAACTCTTTTCTAACCATCACACCGAGCAGGTGTTGCGCGGCGAACAGCCGCCGTTTCTGGTGAACCCTCAAATCTGGCCTCCTGATCAAAAGCCGTAACAGGAACTCGCGAAGATGGCCCGGAAACCACTTCAGACATGAAAGTTCTCGAGCGGGACCATGTTCGAGCTCAAGGACCTCCTCCTCGACCTCGTTGCCGCAGATTCACTTGACGTGGCACACAAGGGCGACGATCCTGGCAACGAAGGAGTTTGCGTCATGGTACGGACGGTAGGGATAGGCGTGATCGGCATGGGTTGGATGGGTATGCTTCACAGCCGCTCATACCGGCAGGTTATCGAGCGCTTTCCGGACAGCGCCATTCAGCCGCGGCTGGTCATCTGCGCCGACGATGTGACGGCACGGGCGCGCGAAGCACAAGAACGCCTCGGCTTCGAGCGCTGGACGACCGACTGGAGGCAGGTTCTCGCCGATCCCGACGTTGAAGTTGTCAATATCACCACTCCGAATAACCTTCATCTTGAGATCGCATCGGCGGCGGCGGCAGCCGGCAAGCATATCTTTTGCGAGAAACCGGTCGGCCGGGGTCCGCAGGAAACGGCCGAGATCGAGCGCGCGGCGCGCCAGGCCGGGGTCTTCACCGGTGTGGGCTACAACTACCGTTGGGCGCCGCTCGTGCAGTACGCCCGCCAACTGGTCCAGGCGGGGCAACTCGGGACGCTGACCCACTATCGGGGCCGCTTCTTCTCGAGCTATGGCAGCAATCCTCACTCGGTGCTGTCGTGGCGCTTCCAGCGCGAGGTTGCCGGCTTGGGGACCCTGGCCGACCTGATGTCGCACGTGATCGACATGGCCCACATGATCGCCGGGCCGATCAGGCGTGTGGTTGGGAACCGGGAGACGTTCATCCCCCAGCGCCCGCTCGCCATGCCCGGCATCGGGACCCATTTCACCCTCCGCACGGATGGCCCAATGGACGAGGTCACCAACGAAGACTACGTCGGGGCCCTGGTCCAGTTTGCCAACGGGGTGCAGGGAACGCTGGAGGCCTGCCGGGTGATCAAAGGCCTCGACTGCCAGATGGCCTTCGAGGTGCATGGGACGAGGGGGGCGCTACGCTGGGACTTCGAGCGCATGAACGAGCTCGATCTGTACCTTGCCGGCGCGGAGCCGGGCCGTGAGGGCTTCACCCGGATCATGAGTGGTCCATCCCACCCGTTCCACGCCAACTTCAACCCCGGTCCGGGCATCGGTCTCGGCTACGATGATCTCAAGACCATCGAGGCTCACCAGTTCTTGCAGTCAATCGTGAGCAGAGAACAGGGGGAACCAGGCTTTCGTGAGGCTGTCGCCGTCGCGCGCGTGCAGGCTGCGGTCCAATGCTCGTGGGAAACGGACGGGTGGGTCGATGTCTCAAGCGTGTCGCTTGAGGCATGACGGTGGGCGGCGTCCAGGACCGTGAAGATGGACTTTCGGTCAGACGGCTTCGCGGTACCGACGGCTGTGGCTCTCAGCGCCATCGACGCCGACGGCGCGATCGGCGGTCTGATCGCACGGACCGGGTCGGACGGTTTCCTGGCCCGAGCATGAATCACTCAACTTTGACGTGACTCCTTCGGAACCCCCAATTCGGTACGTGGAACGCGAACGCACTACGCGGCGCGTCACGTTTTCCGTGGCGACCGGAACGGACACTCGAGAAAAGAGGACCTCCCAGTTATGGTAGCAGTCAGTATTGGCGTCATCGGACTCGGCCGGATGGGCCAACTCTACTGTGAGCATGTCGCCCGGCAGATCGGCGGCGCTCGACTCGTAGCGGTTGCGAGCCTCACACCGGCAGTCGCGGCGGAGGTGGCCAGCCAGTTCAGCGGTGTGAAAGCCTACACCACCCATCAAGACTTGTTGGCCGACCCGACGATTCAGGGCGTGATCATCGCGACGCCCACGAGCACCCATTGTGAGATCGCCGTGGCGGCGGCTGAGGCGGGCAAGGCGATCTTCTGCGAGAAACCCACCTCGCTCACGCTGGCCGAGACTGATAGAATGGTGGCGGTCGTGGAGAGGGCAGACGTACCGTTCCAGATCGGCTTCATGCGCCGCTTCGATAAGGGATACGTGGCGGCCAAACATAAGATTGAGGAAGGTGTCATCGGGACGCCGGTGATGGTGCGCTCGATCGGCCGCGACCCACATCGCACCAGCCTCGAATACGCCAGTCCCGCCAAAAGCGGTGGGTTGATCATCGACATGGCAATTCACGACTTCGACCTCGCTCGCTGGCTCATGAACGACGAGGTGGAGCGAGTCTACGCGGAGGGCGGCGTGCTGGTCTACCCGGAACTGGCTGAAGTCGGCGACATCGACAACGCCATGATCTGTCTGCGGTTCGTGAGCGGCGGTCTCGGCAACATCGAGGTGAGCCGGAACGCCCGCTATGGCTATGATATTCAGTGCGAAATCTTAGGCTCCGAAGGCGGCCTCCGCGTGGGCTATCTCCGCGATACTCCCCTGCTCGTACTCACGCGCCAGGGTGCCCACCACGACGTGGTTCCCTACTTTCCTGAACGCTTCGGCCCGGCCTACGCTGCTCAAATCGAGCATTTCGTCCGGTGCATCCAGCGCGACGAGAGGCCAGCGGTTGGCCCGGCCGATGCCCGAGCGGCGCTCCAGATCAGCATTGCGGCGACCCGGTCCCAACACGAGGGCCGCCCCGTCCGCGTCGCGGAGGTGGAATGAGAGCCGTCCGCTTGCTGCTGATCCTTTACAGCTCCCTGCAATTGATCGCCCGTTGGGCCAACTGTCGCTCTGGGCAGGCACGAGCAGTGCCTCGGCGCGCGGCACGTTGAGTTGGCAGGGTCGAACGATGGAAGGGGGTGATGCCGGGCTGAGAGCGACTTGAACTCACCTCGTGTGCGCCGGGAAATGTGCTGTTTACCACCATTTCAAGTCCTTTCATCAATCAGGAGGAGAAGCGTGAAGCACCTGCGAACGTTTGTCATGGCAGTCTTGTTGATCGCGGCGGTTGTGGTAGGGGCCTGTACTCAGGCAGCCACGCCCGCACCTGCCACGGCCACGGCCCCCGCGGCCCAGCGCGCGAC
>DOUV01000364.1:0-4044 GCA_003520455.1 Chloroflexota bacterium
GGCGGCGACCCCCCGCCACGACGCCCTCCGCCGGGCCACCGACTATCTGGCGGGTCAGGGAGCGGTCGAGCGAGCCGTGCCGCTGTACTTCGAGCTTGGAGACATTACCAGCGCCGCGCAAACCATCGCCGGGCACATCGATACGCTGATGAACCTGGGCCAGTGGGAGACCGTTGCCACGTGGCTGAACCTCCTCCCCACACCCACGCTGCGGGCCTGGCCGGCGCTCATCTACGCCGGCGGCGAGATTGCTGTGGCCCAAGCCGATGTCAACTCCGCTCAGCGCGCCTTTTCCACGGCTGCAACGCTCTTCACGGCCCAGCACGATGTCGATGGTGCCTGCCAGAGCCTGCTGGCCGAGAGCACCCTGGCCGCCTGGCGAGGCGACCATACCCACGCCCAGACTCGTGCGTTGGCGGCCAGCACCATAGCAGAAGCTGCTGGCCAGCTCTGGTACCAGGGCTGGGCCGTCTGGCAGCTTGGCTGCCTGGCGGCCGCGGCCGGCCAGCTTGATGATGCGCTCGTCTACTTCGGCCGAGGCGTAGCGGCGATGCAGACGCTGGACGATTCGGTCGTCCTCGAGATCCTGCACATGGCCGAGGAACTGGCATTCCGCCAGCGCGACCTGCAGCGCGAGCGCGAGTTCCATCGCCAGGCCTACTTCGCCGCCGAGAGCGCCGAACACGAGGCCGCCAAGCGCCTCTCCGCACTGGTTCGCGAGCCGCCCGTTCAGCTCGACCGCCTGCTGGAGGCCCACGGTTGGACGCGCACCCCACTGATGCTCAAACTCCCCGTCCCTGGCCCACAGCTTGAGGCCCTCGAGGAACCCGAGTCGCCCGGCCTGTGGGAGTCGCTCCTCCGAGTGATCGGTCTGCGCCGGCCTGCCACCAATGCCACGGACCCGGTGCCCGTGCGCGTCAAGGAGGCCCCGCCCACCGGTGCCGGTGGCCTGCTCCGCTCACCGGTGCCGGAGCCTGCCGTACCACTGGCTCCCTCGAATCTGCCGATTCTTCTGCCCGCGGACACACCCCAACCGGCCGCCCCTTCTGGGGACGGCGAGATACTCCCCTCAGAGGCGGCGCCGACGGCCTCCCCAACGGCCCCCGACCCGGCGCGCTCCTCATCGGGCGAGCCGCTCACACCGCCTGACGCTGAGGGCAAGGTACCGACACTGACAGCGTACCTGCTCGGCGAGTTCCGGGTGACCCTCAACGAGCGCCCGGTCGAAAGTTGGCCCAGCGGCCGGGGCCGGCTTGTCTTCCAGTATCTGCTCACCCACCGCGACCGCCCCGCGCCCCGCGATGTGCTGATGGACGTCTTTTGGCCCGACGCCAGCCCCGACTCCGCCCGCAACAGCCTCAACGTTGCCCTGCACGGTCTGCGTCAGGGGCTCCGGGCCACCGATGACGTGCCCGTCGTGGTCTATCAGGATGGCGCCTACGGCTTCAGCCCCGAGCTGCATATCTGGCTGGATGTGGACCAGTTCGAGCGCCACGTTCAAGCCGGCCAGCAACTCGAGGCGAGCGGCGATTTCGCCGCCGCCGCAGCCGAATACGAGATCGCCGCCGGCCTCTACCTGGGGGACTTTCTGGCCGATGCCCCCTACGAGGAGTGGCCCGTTTTGACCCGCGAGCGCCTCCGCGTGGCCTACCTGGACACGCTCGACCGGCTCAGCCAGATCTACTTCAGCCAGGGCCGGTACGCTGCCTGCGGGACCCTCTGCCAGCTCATTCTCGCCCGCGACAACTGTCGCGAGGATGCTCACTGCCGCCTGATGCGTTGCTGCAGCCGCCAGAACCAGCATCACCTCGCATTGCGCCAGTACCAGGCCTGCGCCGACGCGCTTCAGGAAGAGCTGAACGTCGAGCCGGCGACCGCGACAAAGCAGCTCTACGAGCGAATTCGCCGCCGCGAGCACGTGTAGAGCCTCCGCTGGCGACTTAATCCGGAGCCCGCAGGAATGAAGCCCGTGAAGCCGAGGGTCTCACGAACCCTCTCGCCCCATCGCTCGAACGCTCGCACGCGGCAGATACGCGCGGTCGTTGCCCCGTCACTGCCGAGAACCGGCGCAGAGCAGTCGGCCGGGCGGCCCTGAGCCCCCTGGAAGCCGGGGGGCCCGGCGAGTCGCTCGGGCCGGCGGGGAGAGGGCCGGTCGAGGGTGTCCAAAGCTCCCGCCAGACCCGGAGTGAGCGCACCGGTGGGGAAATGAGCACTTATTTTCAAACTCACGAGAATTAAGCGGGAAAACAGGGCTGATTAAGCCGGGAATGCTACTGTTCCCTTGTGCTACTGAACGAGCCGGGCCCCTCGGACAGGCGCACAGCCGGAGAGAAGACTCTCGAAGAGCCTTCTGTAAACTCACAAGTGATAAGGAGAAACTCCAACCATGCCTCACACATTTGATGCGCTCGATCCCGATCCTGCCCACTTGACGGGTGTTATCGGCATCACCGTGCTCGATCCAGACGGGAACCCCAACCGTGTCCTTCAGACCGACCTCACCTGGCAGATCAAGGTCGACTGGAATATCAGCGGGTTGATCGCGGGTGGCCTCGGCGGCGACTGGAAGGTACGTGCCTTCGCGGAGTCGTTGGGCGCGGGCTTCGAAGGTCAGGTCGGTCCGGATATGATCGTGCCCCTCAGCGCAGCTCCCGCCACCAACAACCGCAGTTACAGCACCACCATCAACGTCCCGGCCGGCACGCCCCCGGAGGGCGTCTACCTCCTCACGGTCGTCGTCAACTACAGCAACGGCGGCATCCCGCAACAGATGGCAGCCTTCTCGGACGGACCGACGGTCGAGTTCTACAACCCAGGCCCATAAGTCCGGCCCCGAGTAGACCGAAACCCCTCGCCGGCGTGCCCACGGCGCCGGCGAGGTGAATTCCAGACGACGCTGTGCGAATGGACGATGATACCTCCGGCGCTCACCCGCTGAACCACAAACTCACTCACATTAGCGGAAGGAGAAACCCAAACCATGCCTCACACGTTTGATGCGCTCGATCCCGATCCTGCCCATCTTCTCGGTGTCATTGGCGTCCAGGTGATCGATCCCGATGGGAATCCGAATCGTGTCCTCCAGACCAACCTCGGCTGGCAGATCAAGGTCGACTGGAACATCAGCGGCCTGGTCGCCGGCGGTCTGGATGGCGACTGGAAAGTGCGCGCCTTCGCGGAGTCGTTGGGTGGCGGCTTCGAAGGTCAGGTCGGCGCCGATATGATCGTGCCTCTCAGCGCAGCTCCCGCCACCAACAACCGCAGTTACAGCGCCACCATCAATGTCCCGGCCGGCACCCCCCCGGAGGGCACCTACCTCCTGACGGTGGTGGTCAATTACAGCAATCTCGGCGTGCCGCAGCAGATGGCCGGCTTCGCGCAGGGACCGACGGTGGAGTTCTACAACCCAGGACCCTGATACGCCAGCGAGACTGTGCAGCGGGCCAGACTTCCGAAGTCTTTGTCCGGCTGCCTGTGGGCCTCCCCGGCCTCAAAGCGCCGCAGTAGAGTTCGGAAGTCTGGCCGACGGAAAGCTCGTTGGCGTACGAAGCCCCAAGCGACGGGACGGGCGGCCGAAGCGGAGAATTCGAGCAGACCCATTCGACCGGAAGAGGGGACACCATATGGCCAGCAAACATTCACAGACTTCGGAAGATGTGACGCCACCGGGGGCCGAGAACTTCAAGCGGATTAGCGGCATCGGCCCGGCGATCGAGAGCCGGCTCCACAGCGCCGGCATCCTCACCTATGCCCAACTCGCGGCCACGTCGCCCGACGACGTGGCCGCGCTGCTTACGGACCTCGCCGGCCTATCGGCGGAGCGGATCGCCAAACAGGACTGGCTCGGCCAGGCACAAGAGTTGGCCGCGGCCACACCGGCCCACGAAGAGGCGGCCTACGAGAGCCACCAACACTACGAAACATTTGCGGTGGAACTCTTGCTCGACGAGGGAAACGACGTGCGCCGCACGCGCGTGGTGCACGTTCAGAATGGAAGCGAGGAAAGTTGGGCCGGGTGGGAAGAGGAGCGGCTGGCGAACTTTG
>DOUV01000364.1:4095-5287 GCA_003520455.1 Chloroflexota bacterium
CATGCCGCCTTGTCCCAGCCGCCGGCCGCGCCAACAGCACCGGCCGCTCCCAGCGCTGCACCGGTTCTTTCCACCGTCGACCAGGCGATCGAAATCACAGGCACCGACGTCACCCGGACGGCCGGGGTGCCGGCGCCCGCACCGGCGACCGGCCTGGCCGGGGGTGTAGGATTACGCAAGCTCGAAACAGTGCCGGCCGGCACGGAGGATCCCCGTACCGTCCTGCGGGATGGCCAGCCCTTCAACGTGCGCCTGACACTCGACCTGACCGATGTCGCGGCACCGCAGGATGCACTGCTCGACTATACGGCGACCATCTATGCCAAGAACCTGGGTGGGCCGCGCCGGGCCGTCGGCGAAGCGCGTGGCACCCTGCCCCGCACCGACAGCGTGACCATCGACGTGGGGAGGAGTATCCTTCGCCGAGGTCTCTACCGCCTGGAGGCGGCAGTGGTCCTCACTGTGCTCCAGGCGGACCCCATGGCTCGTCCTGGAATCAGGGCGCTCCTGGAGGGCGGCCTGCTCCAAGTCTATTAGAACTGACCAGGGCCGGTTGCGTGAGACGAAGATGAGGTCGGCGTGTTTCTACGCGGCCTCGTCGTCCCACCAGGCGTCGAAGTCGATATCTTCCAGCGCCTCCAGCCAGGGGCTGAGGCTCTCCTCCGAGATCTCATCGTCTTCAACCTGGGTCACCTGGGGCGGCCCCATGTGCACGCCGCCTTTGCCACCGCTGTGGATGACGTTCAGGTCACCAGGCTCGAGAACGACTTTCTTATATGCAGGCGGCCATTTCATTAAGAATCTGCGACCACAGGTCGGGCACAACCATTCTTCTACACCGGACGGGTGTGTTCCTATCAACTTCATTTCATGCTGCGGCTGCGTTTCGTACACCAGTTTTCTCCTCCGGGCCAACTGTATTCACGCCTCGGCGAAAAGCAAATTGCGCGCCATGGTTACCGTACCAGGGCAATTGGGCGGTTACAATGCCCCACTGTTCCTACCGCCCGGCAACGTGGCGTGGCCGGGACCCGGACCTGGCCACTGCTGTCTGGCGGGTTCCCGCGATCGATCCCTCGTCTCCGTCTTTCGAGCTCGACCTCCTCAATGCCAGCCAACCCTGGATGGGATGCAACCAGCTAGAACACCGGTCAAGGAGTCGCCGGGGGGCGTGATCGGAGACTTCCGAAGT
>DOUV01000364.1:5319-5863 GCA_003520455.1 Chloroflexota bacterium
CTCGGAAGACTTCGGAAGTCTGAGACCGGCGCTCTCGTACAAGCCATGCACATCATCCTGATGATAAGGGTAGTGGATGCAGCCGGGGAATGGACGTGTCGAGCTTACCGAGCCGGTCCATCCAGTAGCACAATCCGGCCGCTGGTACCATCGACCCGCACGCGCTGGCCGGTTACCAGCCGCGTGGTGGCATGATGCACACCGACGACCGCCGGGATGCCGTACTCCCGCGCCACCACAGAGCCGTGGGTCATCAGACCGCCCACCTCCATCACCAGCCCGCCAGCGGCCAGAAAGAGCGGGGTCCAGGCGGGGTCGGTCCCCGGGCAGACGAGGATCTCTCCCGGTGCCAGCTGGGCACCGTGGGGATCGAAGACAACATGCACGACGCCCTCGACCTCGCCCGGCGACACCGGGCTTCCAACGATGACCCCATCGCCCGTATCCGCCGGCGCGCCACTGCCCCCAAACAAGGCCTGCCCGTCGCTGAGAAGCACGCGAGGTACCTGCCGTCGCCGCCGCTCGCGGGCAAACGTGGCGCGCC